>WTHL01000152.1 GCA_011523155.1 Synechococcus sp. PL34863bin_39
GAATGGCGGGACCAAAACCCGCTGCCTTACCACTTGGCGACGGCCCAACGCGCTCAATCGGCCTGCCCGAAGGACTGCTGATTGGTGCCTGAATAGTTACCCACAATGGAGTGACCTTCGTCAATCCATGGTCCGGATCTTGTGAAAGGCATCAGGGGGGAAACACCCGCAGGCGCCTCTGATCCGCCTGACCGAAGACGTCGCTGCGAAGGCGATAACGACCGACTAGATCCGCCTGCATGCGTCGCACGTCCTCCGTGCGCGGCAGCAACTCAACAGGTCGCCCATGGGGAACGACGACCTGCTCGACCGCAAGGCGGCACTCCTCCAATGCGGCGAAGGCGTCCGAACGATCAACGACCTCAGACGAGGAGGTCTCGTCCTGTCGACGTTCGAGGAGGCGCTCCAGCGCCCGCTCCACCTGGCCAAGGGTGTCGGTCTTGATCACCAGGATGGGGACCCTGGCCTCCTTGGCCTGACGACGCAGGCCGGGCTCGCGCCCGAGCCCCTGTCGGGCGCTGAGGAGGACATCGGCATCATCGAGCGACTCAACAACACGGACCGGCCAGTCGTGACGTCGCACGGCCTCCTCGACAAGTTGGGAGGAAAGACCGCAGCACAGAATCTGCAGACCTTGAAAGGGTGCGGACTGCTGATCGTTATCGGCATCGGTCCGATCGGACGCGGATGGAACAGGAGATGACGCCTGAGGGTCCGGCAAGGACACCGAAGCCAGCATGGGCAGAAGGTCCTGGACTGCCGGGGCACCGAGTGACGCCGGGGCCTGAGGCGGCCGGGGCCGGCGTGCTCCAGCCGCCTCAGGCTCGGCATCGACCAGACGCACCTGACCATCGGCGCCCAGTTCACGCAGCTGTGCGCGCGGCTGATGCCCACGGAGCAGCAGATCCACAGTGGCACCGACGTCGGGATGCACGGCCCAGCGATGACGCTGGTGCATCTCAACCGCCAAAGGGAACGTGGGTTCTGCAGCGCGCTCCAGCACCGTCTTCTGACTGCGCCGTCGCCTGGCCTCATCGTCACCGAGGGTGACCGACTCGATCCCACCAACCAGATCACAGAGGGTTGGGTTCTTGATCAGGTTGGCCAGGGCGTTGCCATGGGCTGTCGCAACCAGCATCACGCCCCGTTCTGCGATCGTGCGCGCCGCCTGGGCCTCAAGCTCAGTGCCGATCTCATCGATCACGATCACTTCAGGCATGTGGTTCTCCACCGCCTCGATCATCACCTGATGCTGCAGTTCGGGTCGGGCCACCTGCATGCGCCGCGCACGCCCGATCGCAGGATGGGGAATATCGCCATCCCCGGCGATCTCATTGCTGGTGTCGATGACCACCACGCGCTTGCCCAGCTCATCGGCCAACACGCGTGCGATCTCACGCAGAGCCGTTGTCTTGCCAACGCCGGGGCGCCCCATCAACAGAAGCGAGTCCCCACGGTCAAGGAGATCACGCACGATCGCCACGGTTCCGAAGACCGCACGACCGACGCGACAGGTGAGGCCCACCACCTCGGCCCGCCGGTTCCGGATGGCACTGATGCGATGCAGGGTCCGCTCGATTCCGGCACGGTTATCGGCACCGAACTGACCCAGGCGCTCCACCATGGCCTGCAGCTGCTCGCGGCTGACGGTCGTCTCGCCGAGCGCCATCGATCGCCCCGGGTATCGAGCCTCAGGCAGCCGCCCAAGGTCGAGCACCACTTCCAGGAGCTGATGCCTGCTTTCATCTGTCGTCAGAGCTTGCTGCACGACTCCTGGGAGCAGCATCAGCAGTCGGTCGAGATCATCGGTGATGCGCTCTGTGGTCATCGCCCCTTCGGCAGCCCGCAATCTCTGACCGCCTTTTAGCAGGGATGGGAGGGTGCCTGGGTCCGTGCCCAGGGATGCACAAGGGCCCGGGCCTGCGCGAGAGCCGCAGTCCAGCCTTCTGGCCATGCCGTCAACGTCTGCCCCCGTTCCATCGCGCCCTGCAACCAGGGCTGCACCAGCGCCCTCGCCTGACCTCCGAAGGCGATCCCTGCCGGGCCAACCTCCGGCGACAGATCCAGTGTCTGAAGAACCGACCGCGTGCCGGCATTGGTGCCACCCGCCAGCTGCAGTGGACCGGGAGGAGCAAGGGGACGCAACTGCTGCCAGAGGTGGACAGCGGCACGGGCCGTTCCCCGGCCGACATCACCACTCATCGGCCGACCGTCGAGCTGCCAGAGAGGGCGAAGCCGATGGCGACGAAGCACGGCGTGACGCTGCCACAGCTCCCGCGCCAGGGCATCCGACGAAAGGGCGTGACCTTCCATCCCGCAACTCACAGACAGACGCTGGAGCGGGATCGACGCCTGCATCAGCGATGCAATGGTGTCGGCAAACTCCTGCGCCCGGCCAGGTGAGGTGTGGACCTCGACAGCATCGGGGCTCAGGTCCCGCAGCAGGGACGCCAAGGAATCACGGGTCTGCAGGTGATCGGATGCCTGAATCAGGTTGAGAGGACAGGCCGGCAGGCAACGGCCACACCCATAACAGCGGGAGAGATCAACTCCAACCACGTCGGGGTGTGACGGGATGGCGTCGGCCGGACAGACCCGCTCGCAGGGACGGGCGCAATCCGGAGGGCAGCACCTGGGGTCGAACTGTGCCTTTCGAAAATGGGCATCACGGCCATCACTGATGCTCACCATCAGCCAGACCGCTGGAGCTCCGCGCGCCGCCGCCCATGACAGGCCCAGGCGGGCAGCACGGACAACCGCGGGATCGGCAGCCACATCAACGCAATGAACACCAGCGCAGGCATAGAGAGCGCAGAGATCGGAGATGGACGGCAGGTCCTGATTGCTGGCGCCGCAGATGAGCTTCACCCAGGAACCGCTCCGGAGTGCGAGCT
>WTHL01000180.1 GCA_011523155.1 Synechococcus sp. PL34863bin_39
TGGGCCGTATGGCCTTGGTGGGCGATGCAGCGGGCTACGTCACCAAGAGCTCAGGCGAAGGCATCTACTTCGCCGCCAAGAGCGGTCGGATGTGTGCCGAAGCGATCGTGGAGATCACCAACAAGGGTGAGCGCATCCCCACGGAAAAGGAGATCAAGTCCACCTATCTCAAACGCTGGGATCGCAAGTACGGCGCCACCTATGCCGTTCTCGACATCCTGCAGAGGATTTTCTACCGCAACGACGCGGCCCGCGAAGCCTTCGTCGAGATGTGCGATGACATGGACGTCCAGAAGCTCACCTTCGACAGCTACCTCTACAAGCGGGTGGTGATGATGAATCCCTGGCAGCAGATCAAGCTGACCTTGCGCACCCTCGGAAGCCTGTTCCGCGGTGAAGCGCTTGCCCCGGATCAGTACGGGCCTGTGCCATCGGCCGTGGGACGTTCCGAAGGGGACTTTCTCGCCCACGAAGCCGCAGAGCGGATCAAGGCTCAGGCCAAGGACAAAGACAAGGAAACTGCAGGCGTGTCCTGACGCTGGTCCGATGCGTTGATTCGCACCAAGCACTTAAGCTGGCACTGACCGATTCCATCGCGGAATCAGGTCAGTGTTTTTTTATGGACACGCGAGCGGCTGGAGTGCCCTGACAGCGGGGCAAGCTGCCCTCAACCCTGAATGAGATCGAACCTGGCCAGCACGGAGGCCTGGTTTCTCAACAGACCCAGGAGGTTGAGACGGTTCTGACGCAGATCCGCGTCTTCAGCCATCACCATCACACTGTCGGGACCATCAAAGAAAGCCTCCAGGGCAGGGGTTGCGTCAACCAGGGCATCCGCAAGCTCCTGATAGGCCCGTTGAACAGCGAGGGGCTCCAGGCGCAGCAGCACGGCATGCATTGCCGACTCGCTGGGCGAAGCAAAACGATCCGGGTCCACAACGTTTTCTGCCTGAAGAACGGTGGGATCCAGGTCACCCTTGGACGCCAGGCGGGACGCACGCTGCACCACGGCCTGGACTGCCCCCAGACGGTCTCCATCACGCAATTGGCTCAGGAGCTGGATGCGGTTCAGCACATCAAGAGGGTCCTGAAGGAGTCGTTCATCACTGAGGGACTCCCCTGCCACAGCCTGAACCAGATCGGAGGCATAGCCATCGTCCTCGAGCTGGGACTGGATGCGCTGGCGCAGGAACTGGAGGAGATCCGCCGTCAACGTTTCCGCATTCACCTGGAAATCAGGGAAGCGTTCCTGCCACTGATGGGCGGCCTGCTGGAGCAGCGCGACCAAATCAAGTCGCCAGCGACGATCCCAGAGGATCTGCAGCACACCGTTGCCGGCACGACGCAACGCGTAGGGATCGGATGACCCCGTGGGTCTCTCACCCTTGGAGAAGATGCTGAGGAGAAGTTCGAAGCGTTCGGCCAGGGCGACTGCAGCGCCTGCGTCGGTCTGGGGAAGACGATCACCGGCACCGCGTGGCAGGTAGTGCTCCACCACAGCCTGGGCCACGGCCCTGGTTTCCCCTTCCTCGAGCAGATATTTGCCGCCCATCAGGCCCTGAAGTTCAGGGAACTCGCCCACCATCTGCGACACGAGATCGTTCTTGCAGAAATGGGCTGCCCGCAGCGCTGCATCCTTGACCTCCTCAGGCAACAGCAGGACATTCGTCACGGTTGCGGTCAGCGCCTCAATGCGCTCGCTTCGATCCAGGAGGCTGCCGAGTCCGGCAGCGAACGTGACGCTCTTCAGGGCGTCACGTCGATCGCTGCTGGGCTGCTTCCGATCCACTGTGAGAAAGAATTCCGCGTCGGCCAGCCTGGCGCTGAGCACCCGTTCATTGCCTCTGCGAATCCGCCCATCAGCGGCAGCCAGACCATTGCCCACGAGCAGGAATTCGGGCCGCAGCACCTCCCTGGATTGGAGGCGGAGGGGATCATCCACCACCTCAGGCCGACGCAGTGGCACGTAGCGCTGATGCGATTGCATCACCGTGACGATGACTTCAGGGGGAAGATCCAGATAGCGATCAGCGATCCGCCCCTCCAGCACACGCGGATCCTCAACAAGATCGACCAGTTCCTCAAACAGGTCCGAAGGGCAGTCCAGAGCGGCATCCAACGCATCAGCCTGCTGATCAAGGGCTGATCGAATCGAGGCGGCACGTGCGCTGCGATCCACCTGCACACCGGCCGCGGCTAGGGCCTCGTCGTAGAGCTCCGCACTGGCCAGTTCCACAGTCCCTGGATGCAGACGATGACCGCGCGTGATCCTGCCGCTTTCCACCGCGGGCTGACAGGACGACAGCGTGACTGAAATGATCTGGTCATCGAGGAGAGCCACAAGCCAGCGCACGGGTCGACTGAAGCGTTGCTCTCCATCACCCCAGCGCATGAAACGACGTCCCTGAAGTGCATCAATCCAGGTGGGAATGGCCTGTTGCAGCAACACGCCTGTCGCCTTCCCCTCGACAAGCACGGTGGCAAACACGCAGTCGCCTTTGGGCGTGGGGCGGACCTCAAGATCCTCGGGCGCAACGCCACAGCGCTTGGCGAAACCGATGGCAGCAGGTCCTGGCTGGCCGTCCACAAAGGCCTGAGCCACTGGAGGCCCCTTGCGCTCCTCGCGGAGATCGGACTGGCCGTCCACCAGATCCTTCACCTCAACCATCAGGCGGCGCGGCGTGCTGCTGACGCGCACGGCTCCGTGGGCAAGGCGCCATTCATCCAGGTCGCGACGCACGGTCTGCTCCAGCTGGGGAAGCGCCAGCCGAGCGAAGTCGGCAGGGAGTTCCTCCGTACCGATCTCGAGCAGGAAGGTTCTGGTCACACCGGGCGGCTCGACAGGGCACTGACTGTATTGGAAGCCGTTTCGCTAGCTTCGAGATATAGAG
>WTHL01000008.1 GCA_011523155.1 Synechococcus sp. PL34863bin_39
GGTCAGATCTGGCGCGAGCAGCTTCAGATTCTGCCCGAGAAGCGTTCGAATGAGTTGCTGCGGCAGATCGCGGCCTTTGATCTGGGCCGGTCAGAGGGGTTCGGGGCTGATGAGAGACAGGTGCAGGCTCTGGACCATCTGGTGCAACGTCATCTCGGTCGGTCCGGTCTGTTTGCCACCTCATTGGTGGCGCGGGGCAGGCAACGCGGCCGTCTGTATGTGTTCAGCAGCTCCAGTCCTCTGGCGTGGAGTGATGTGCATCGCCGCCACGTGCAGCTGGTGGCGGATCTCACCGGAGTGGCGGTCGAGCATGACCTGATGCTGCAGGAGGCCCGCCGCCACGAGCGGGTTGATCGACAGCTCAGCATCGGTGCTGAGATTCAGGCGCAACTGCTGCCGGATCGCTGTCCTGTGATTGAAGGGATTGATCTCGCTGCCCGTTGTCGCCCCGCGTTTCAGGTGGGCGGTGACTACTACGACTTCATTCCCACCCGTCCGGACCTGATCGGTCGTCGCCGTGAGCGAGGACGGTGGGCTCTGGTCATGGGTGATGTGATGGGCAAGGGCGTGCCCGCCGGTCTGCTGATGACCATGCTGCGGGGGATGTTGCGGGCTGAGGTGCTCAGCGGGCTTCCTCCCGATCGGATTCTGCATGACCTCAACCAGCTTGCTCAGGAGGATCTGGCGCAGTCACACCGGTTCGTGACTCTGTTTTATTCCGATTACGACCCGCGAACCCGGCGCCTTCGCTTCGCCAATGCGGCTCATAATCCACCCCTGATCTGGCGCGCTCAGATGCGGTGCATTCAGCGGCTGGATGCGCCTGGCCTGTTGATCGGCCTGCAATCGGAGGCCGAGTATGGCTGTGGAGAGATCCGTCTTGAGCCTGGAGACGTGCTCCTCTATTACACCGATGGCGTCACAGAAGCTCCTGGCATCGCTGGGGATCGATTCGAGGAGGAGCGCCTGATCCGAAGCCTTGAGGCGGGGTGCCGTTCCGGCACCGGTGCTCAGGGAATTCTCGATCAGCTGTTCACACGCCTTGATCGGTTCGTTGGCGTGGATCGACAACTCGAGGACGATGCGTCGATGGTGGTGCTGAAGGTTCCCGAAGAGGTCTCCCTTCCCTCTGTTCCCGCCGCGATTCACTGAGACGGGATGGCCGTGGCAATGCCCGTGGGAACACACACCCGTGGCCTGACAAGCTGACAGGACGCTGTGTGGAGACATCGGTATGGCTGGGGGAGTGACAGGCGGGGGTTCAGCCACCTGGAGCGATCGCTTTGAGCAGGGTCTGCATCCTGTGATCGAGCGGTTCAACGCCTCCATCGGATTCGATATCACGCTTCTCCAGGAGGATCTGGACGGTTCCGTCGCCCACGCCCGCATGCTGGCGGCGTGTGGCGTGATCTCAGACGACGAGGCCCGCCAGCTCAGTGAGGGTCTGGAGACCATCCGGACCGAAGCCGCAGCCGGTGAGTTTCAGCCGGGTCTGGCGGATGAAGACGTGCATTTTGCAGTCGAGCGCCGTCTGATCGCCTTGCTCGGCCCCGTCGGCAAGAAGCTCCACACCGGGCGCAGCCGCAATGATCAGGTGGGGACCGACCTGCGTCTGTGGTTGCGTCGTCGTCTTGATGACCTGGATGCCTGTGTGCTGCGTTTTCAGCGGGCTCTGCTCTCCCAGGCCCTGGCCCAGCGCACCACCTTGATTCCTGGGTACACGCACCTGCAGCGGGCGCAACCGGTCTGTCTCGCTCACCATCTGCTGGCCTATGTCGAGATGCTGGAGAGGGATCGTCAGCGCTTCCGTGATGTGCGTGGGCGCGTCAATATCTCTCCGCTTGGTGCTGCGGCTCTGGCCGGCACACCGGTGCCGATTGATCGGCGCCTCACAGCTGATGCCCTTGGGTTTGATGGCATCTATGCCAACAGTCTTGATGCGGTCAGCGATCGCGATTTCGCCGTTGAATTCGCATCAGCTGCGTCCCTTGTGATGGTTCACCTCAGTCGCCTGGCGGAAGAAGTGATCTTCTGGGCGAGTGAGGAATGCGGATTTGTTCGTCTGACCGATCGTTGTGCGACAGGCAGCAGCCTGATGCCACAGAAGAAGAATCCTGACGTGCCTGAACTGGTCCGTGGCAAATGCGGTCGTGTTTTTGGCCATCTCCAGGGTCTTCTGACGATGATCAAAGGGCTGCCACTGGCCTACAACAAGGATTTTCAGGAAGACAAGGAAGCGTTGTTCGACGCCGTCCGCACGACGACCGATTGCCTGGAGGCTATGGCGATTCTGATGGAGGAAGGCGTGGAGTTTCGCCCGGATCGTCTCGAGCAGGCTGTGGGTTCCGATTTCTCCAACGCCACCGATGTTGCTGACTATCTCGTGGCCAGAGATGTGCCCTTTCGCGAGGCCTATCAGCTGGTGGGTTCGGTCGTGAAACGGTGCCTTCAGGATGGTGTTCTGCTGCTCGATCTGAGCCTTGAGCAGTGGAAGTCGTTCCATCCTGTTTTCGAGGCTGATCTCTTCGAGGCCCTCGCCCCCCGACAGGTTGTGGCTGCCCGCATCAGCGAGGGAGGCACCGGCTTCAGTCGCGTTGACGAACAGTTGGCGCTCTGGGAACAGCGACTGGCCTGAATCACCCAATCGAAGTGGCAGAACCGGACTAATCTGAAATGGCCAAAGGCCATTGATTCCTCCAGGAAGCATGAACCGATGGCAATCAGGTTCCATCGGTCCCCTTCACCCAAGGTCCACGAGGCAAGTGAGCATTTTTGTTGGCAATCTGCCCTTCCGTGCTGAGCAGGAAGACATCATTGAATTGTTCGCCGCGCATGGAGAGGTCACGAACTGTGCCCTCCCTCTGGAGCGCGATACGGGTCGTAAACGC
>WTHL01000191.1 GCA_011523155.1 Synechococcus sp. PL34863bin_39
CACCCTGCTGTTCACCAACACCCGCAACCAGGCGGAGCGTTGGTATCAGTGCCTGCGGTATGCCTGTCCGGAGATGGAGGGCCTGCTGGCTCTGCACCACAGCGCCCTGGATCGAAGCGACCGTGAAGCGATCGAGGCGGATGTGAAGGCAGGTCTGCTGCGGTGGGTCGTCTGCACCAGTTCCCTGGATCTGGGGGTGGATTTCCAGCCTGTGGAGCGGGTCGTACAGATCGGCTCGCCCAAGAATCTGGCCCGTCTGCTGCAGCGCGCCGGCCGCTCCGCCCATCTCCCTGGCGGAACATCCCAGGTGCTGTTCATGCCCACCAATGCCCTGGAACTGCTGGAGCTGTCAGCCGTGCGTAGGGGGCTTGGCGAGGGGCTGGTGGAGGATCGCCACCCTCCAGTGCTCCCCCTCGATGTGCTGCTGCAGCACCTCACAACCCTGGCCTGTGGGCCTGGTTTCGAGCCGGAGGCGACCTTGCGTGCCGTTCGCTCGACAGTCAGTTTTGAACATCTCACTGACACCAACTGGGCCTGGTGTCTTCGTTTTCTCGAGCAAGGCGGCGACTGCCTCGGCGCCTACGACCGCTACAGGAAGCTGGAACGGAATCCCAGCGGGCGCATGGTCGTGTCCCAGGCGGCGATCGCCAGGCTGCATCGCCTCAACATCGGCACCATCACCTCGGCACCGGCGATTCGGGTCCGTTTCGTGCGCGGCAGTGTTCTCGGCCATGTGGAGGAGAACTTCGTCAGTCAGCTCAAACCGAAGGACGTGTTCTTCTTCGCCGGACGGCAGCTGGAGTTTGTTCGCCTGCGTGAGATGACGGCCTATGTGAAGGCAAGCACCCGCAAGAGCACAACGGTTCCCGCCTGGGCCGGCGGCCAGATGGCACTCTCCGATCTGCTCACCCATCACCTGCGTGAAGAGGTGGCGAGGGCCGGCAGAGGGGAACTGGATACGCCGGAACTGAAAGCCCTGGACCCCCTCTTCCAGCGTCAGCAGGATCTTTCAACCCTCCCCCAGGCTGACCAGCTGCTTCTCGAAACCTGCCAGACGCGCGAAGGGAGCCATCTCTATGTCTATCCATTCGAGGGACGATTCGTGCATGAAGGCCTCGGGTTCCTGTTTGCGACACGCCTGACGCGTCTGCAGCGGGGCACGGTCACCGTGTCGGTGAACGACTACGGCTTCGAGTTGCTCGCCCCCCGTCAGTACCCATTCGCATCCCTCGTGGAGGACAGCATTGACGCACTCCTGAGCACGGACAATCTCGAACAGGACCTGGAGCAGGCTCTCAATCTCTCGGAACTCTGCAAACGTCGTTTCCGAAGCATTGCCCAGGTCTCGGGCCTGTTGGTGCAGGGGTTTCCGGGTCAGAACAAGAGTGCCGGACAACTTCAGATCAGTGGATCACTCCTCTTTGATGTCTTTCAACGGCATGAACCCGACAATCTGTTGATGCTGCAAGCGCGACAGGAAGTGCTTCTTGAACAACTGGAACTGCCGCGCCTCACCGCCGCCCTGAAGCGCATGGCCCAAGGCGAGGTGATCCACTGTGCGACACCCCGACCAGGTCCGCTGGCCTTTCCGCTTCTGGTGGAACGACTGAACAACCGGATGAGCAATGAATCCGTGTTGGAGAGGATTCAACGCATGCAGAGAGAAGCGCTCAATCGGGAGGGGTAGGAGTAGGTTCAGCCGATGTCGTTGTTAACCGACGAAAATAGACGCTGATCACCGTCAAGAATCAATCGAGAATGGGTGAAATTTTGATTGGAGAAGGTGACATTCAGAATGCGGTTGCTTTTCTGCTATTGGCCATGACATGGTCAGCTTCATCCTTAACAATCGCTTCGACAACATCCCTCATGGATGCCGGTCGGCGATCACCGCGGCGTTTCCACATGCTGTCATGTTTCTCCCAATAGCGGAGAGCTGTCGGCACAGGCGGTTGATCCAGCCATCGTGACGATTGCTCATGCAACATCCTTCTGTAGGTTTTCACAGCCTCAACTTCAACAGCTTCTCCCAGCAGAGCTGCCATTTCATGATCGATGAGGGTTGTGATTGCAAATAACCAGTAGATCAGAACTGCGATATGCCTGGCGAGGAAGCGATCAGACCAGTTCTTCAGACCATCAAGATCACGGCCGAAGATATCTTCATGAGTCTGCTCATTGGTGTCCTGGTAGCGGGCCAGTTCAAGGGTTTCTCTGATGGTTCCCTGCCGGTCGAGTCCGATGGTTTCGAGATAATGACAAGCACTTTCTTCAGCGGTGTAGGCGGTGCGCGCAATGATCTCAAGGGATGCAGCACGTCGGGCATCAGCATCAGCCCAGACCAGATTCAACACACCTTCACCTGTCTTGATGATCCAGTGCGCCAGGGCAGCTTTGCGTGTTTTCGTTTCCATCAACGGCTTCGTTGTCATGGTGTCAATCGCTGACACAGCTCTGATCTCAAAGGTCTAGGTCAGCTGAGGATTCGATCGTTGGCAGAGTCACGCTTTTGCAACAAGCGACAACTCTGCCCATCAGCGAACAGATGCCTGGCCCTCTGCCTGAGACACCCCAGAAACTCCTGAATGGCCAGAGTCGTCCTACACCAATTCTGTGATCACGATCATCAATGCAAAGGCAACCAGTGTTGAGGCAATGAACACCGATCCAAGCACCTGTCTGGAACGAGACCAGATCCTCTTCAGTGCAGGACTGATCTGAGCCAGACTATAAAAAACAACAAGTCCAGCAATCCAGGCCACATAAAGTCCATAGCCCTTGACGAACAGGCTCTGGCAGAGGTGAACGCGATTCACAACATCAGGAGCGCAGATGGCGTTGGCGCGTTCAGCCAGAAATCCAAACCAAAGCAGAACTCTCATGCCGA
>WTHL01000328.1 GCA_011523155.1 Synechococcus sp. PL34863bin_39
TAACGGGCAAGAAGGGATTCGAACCCCTGACACCGTGGTTCGTAGCCACGTGCTCTAGTCCACTGAGCTACAAGCCCTCAACTTTATTGTAGCATAAACTTTTTTGGTTAATTAATGGTAGAGTCGCGGTAATTTTCGTCCGCGACATCTTGATTCCATTTTGGTAAGTTTTTACTTTCAACAAAAGCTTGTTGATACCAATCCCCAAGGGGTTCATGAGCATAAAATGTATTCCAACCGCCAGTTGGTACATTTGCCATACGATTAGTAATTTCATCCATCCACCATTTTTTCAAACCTAAACCTTTTAAATTTTTCAGGTCTTTATTTTCTCTTTTTTGGTATTTTTGGATTGATGTTTGCTTTTGAAGATCTTCAAGCGCTTTTTTCACTTGAGAATTCGTAATTTTTGATACACCTCGATTTTGTAGAATTATTTTATCTGCAATACTTTGTAAACTGGCTCCTGTTAAACCTGTAGTTAATGGTCCTAGTTCTTGCCAATTTTCTTTCGTCAAAGTATGGCCTACTTTTTTGAAATTGTGTTGTAGTAAATTAATTCGTTGTGGTTGATTTAATGGTTTTAGCCAAATGATACGTTCAAAACGACCTGGACGTAAAAGAGCACGGTCCATCCCCTCTAAGGAGTGTGTTGCACCCATTACAATAACACCTTTTCGTTTTTGTAAGCCATCTAATTCAATAAGAAAATGAGTTAATAACGTCATTTCTTTGTGACAAGATTCTTTTTCACTTAGGTCTTTTAGAGAGTAACTTGTTTTTGTTTTTTGTATCTCATTTCGATTCTTAAACATCACTGGAGTTAAAACTCCTTTTTGAGTTACTGTAACTGGGTCACTTGGTCGATTTCCTAATGTTCCCATATCATCCAAAAATAAAATTGAAGGACTCCATTTTTGGGCTAAACGGAAAATTTCACGGATCTTATACCAGACGTTTCGTGATCCCGCATAAAAATGCGAAACTGTTTCACAAATAATCGGTAAATTAGCTTCATACGCAAATGCTTGAGCTAGAGTTGTTTTACCGGTTCCGGGAGGACCCACTAATAAAATTCCTTTAGGTACATATGATGAAGGTTCGCTTGTTTTATTTCCACGCAGGAAACAAATCCATTCTGTTAAGTAACTCAGAGTAGCATCAGGTAATAATACATTTTTTAAACGTTTTGTATTTTTATCAGGCCATAAAACGAGAGTTTCTTTATATGTAGGTTTTCGGAAAAAATTTACTGTAAAAACTATAACACTAGCAAACCAAAAAATTCCATAAAAATTTAAAGGTATTTGCAAATAAGTCAAAAACGATTGAGGGGGCTGAACTAATTCAATTTTACTAACCCCTTCTCCCTGGTTATAAATTATTTGTCTGGCTCGAGCCATTTTGTTATTTTTAATCGTTATAAATAAAACGTGTCGGGTTTTCTTTTAAAAGTGCTTTCGCTAAAGCAATAGATTTTGTAGCTTGGTCTAATGCTTTCTTCTTCCAAGCATGTTTTCTAATTCTTGTTTTGCTTTTTGATTTTCGCTTTTTAGGAACAGCCATAATAATAAATAATAGTAATTTCTAAAGAAAAAAAGTATATGTAAAGAATGATCGGAGAGGGAGGGATTCGAACCCTCGGTAGCCTTTCAACTACGCTAGTTTTCAAGACTAGTACATTCGTCCACTCTGTCACCTCTCCTGGTAATCACTTTATAATCTTTACTTGTGTATATATTAACAAAATAGGGTAATTCATGTAACCATTGAGCCCTTATTTTTTATGGCAAAATGATTAATGAAACTAAAATAAAATCAATCTTTTTTAGATAATTTAAGAATTTATTCTTAAATTACAAAAATCTGTTTCGATTTTTTAAATAACACAAAATTCACAACAATGACTATAAGTACTCCTAATCAAGAGAAAAAAGTAAAAGTTGTCGTGGATCGTGATCCGGTACCTACTACTTTTGAAAAGTGGGCAGTTCCAGGTCATTTTTCACGTTCTCTTGCAAAAGGACCTACAACTACTAAATGGGTCTGGGATCTTCACGCCGATGTGCATGACTTTGACAGTCATACATCAGACCTAGAAGATATTTCTAGAAAAGTTTTCAGTGCTCATTTTGGTCAGTTAGGTATTATTTTAATTTGGATCAGTGGGATGTTTTTCCATGGTGCTCGTTTTTCAAACTACGAGTCATGGTTAATGGATCCTACAGGTATTAAACCTAGTGCTCAAGTTGTTTGGCCTGTAGTAGGTCAAGAAATCTTAAATGATGATGTAGGTGGTGGTTTCCAAGGTATTCAAATTACTTCTGGATTCTTCCATATTTGGCGTGCTGCCGGAATTACTACTGAACTTGAACTATATAGTACTGCAATTGGTGGTTTATGTTTAGCAGGTGCTATGTTCTTTGCTGGTTGGTTCCATTACCATAAAGCAGCTCCAAGATTAGCTTGGTTCCAAAACGTAGAATCTATGTTAAACCATCATTTAGCTGGTTTATTAGGTTTAGGTTGTTTAGGTTGGGCTGGACACCAAATTCATATTGCATTACCTATTAATGCTTTATTAGATATGGGTGTAGACCCTAAAGAAATTCCTTTACCTCATGAATTTCTAATCAACCGCGATTTAATGGCGCAAATCTTCCCAAGTTTTGCTTTAGGGCTTCGTCCATTCTTTACATTTGATTGGGCAGCATATTCAGATTTCCTTACTTTTAAAGGTGGTCTAAACCCTCAAACAGGTAGCCTTTGGATGACAGATATTGCTCACCATCACCTTGCATTAGCTGTTTTATTTATTGTAGCTGGTCATATGTACCGTACTAATTGGGGTATTGGTCACAGCATGAAAGAAATCTTAGAAGC
>WTHL01000307.1 GCA_011523155.1 Synechococcus sp. PL34863bin_39
AAGACGACCAGCCAGTCACTGCTGCGCAGGCACTGCCGGGGCTCGACGCCGAGGGCCTCAACCAGGGCTACGGGTGTGGGGCACGCCGCTGCGATCAGGGCTGGGCCCTTCAGGGTGAGCAGCGCACCGTTCCGCTCCACCTGCAGCGCACCGCTTCGGGTTGCAAAGGTGAGGGTGGCCATGGCTGGGGCCTGCCGGAACAGCACGGCGGCGGCCGCCAGGGTGGCGTGGCCGCAGAACTCCACTTCACAGCGGGGGGTGAACCAACGCAGAGCGTGCCGATCGGCCTCGCTCACCACAAAGGCGGTTTCCGAGAGGTTGTTTTCCGCGGCGATCGCCTGCATCAGAGCCTCCGGCAACCACTGGTCCAAAAGGCAGACCGCTGCGGGGTTGCCGTTGAAAGGGCCATCCGCGAAGGCGGAGAGCTGTTCGATCGGGATCACCAGCTCCGGGTGGTGCCAGTTGACGCTCTGAGTCATGGGGTCGCCCCAGGGGTGGGCCGCTGTGTCTATCGTTACCGAACGTTGAGCTCGGTGATCCGGGCTGCAGTTTGCGTCCAGTCAGGCAACGGGGACTGGGCCGCTGTAGATGACGCCGATGTCACCTCTCGCCTTGATCCAGCGCTCGATGCAGCGCAAGCAGCGTCTTGTTGACGCCCAGTATCTGATGGCGGTCGATCACAGCCGTGATCAGGCTGTTGCAGCCCGTCGGGCCAGTGCCGGTCGCCAGCACGACCATTCCTATGACGCCATCCGCGAGAATTGGCTCTGATGCAACCGGCCTGATCCGCAGTCTGGAATGAGCGAATCACCGCTGCAGCGGTTTCTTCGGCGGGTGCGTCGGGATCCGGTTCTCAGAACCAGGGTTGAGGCTGCGATCACCGCCGATGAAGTCGCTTTGATGGCTCAGGAGCTTGGCTACCCGGTGTCGGGTAGCGATCTCCTGCTGCTGTCACGTCAAACGGTGGAGGGGGTGAAGCTCACCCGGGTCGACCATCCCGGTGAATACCCGGGACGGTATTACTGACGTTCAACCCTTCAGTTCTGATACTCGGGCTCGGGAGTGGATCCCAGCAGTCCCTCGAGCTTGGCGGCCTGCTCCCTGGCGCCGGGAGCCAGCTTGCGCACGATCAGTTCATCGGCCGAGAACCGGCCCGGGCCGCAGCAGAGCACGAGCACGGCAGCCCCGAAATAGAGGCCCAGCAGTTCGAGCAGATAGATGTTGAAGCCGTTCACCATGATGGCGTGGTAGATCGCCACGCTGATCGTTCCGGCAATGGCCGCCGCGCCGAGCCGCGTCAGCAGCCCTGTGATCAGAAACCAGCTGCCGACGATCTCTGAAAACGCGGCCACGTAGGAGAGCGTGATCGGGAAGGGGAGATGCAGCGGGCGGACGAAGGCCGCCGCGAAGTTTTCGATATTCGCGAGTTTTTCGTAGCCGTGATGAATCAGCAGCACGCCGGTGAAGACGCGCAGAATCAATAGGCCCGCATCGGTCAGAAACGGGCGGGTGAGAACGGTGCGGAGCACGCGGGATCAGCAAGTTCGGAAAAGTTAACGATCATGGGATCGCAGGCGTGACTGCGGCCTGACATTGCCAATCCCCTCGCCACACTGAAAGCAAGCCTTGGGGGGAAGCGGTCGTGGGAGTCAGAACTGTGTTGCGTCGGATCGGTACCTACATCCTCGGAACCGTCGACACCTACTGGGCCTGGCGCGAGCCGGGCCAGTACGGCGATCGCCAGCCGCAGTGTGAAATCCGTTGCGATGGCGATGCCTGCGTGCGTGACGACCGCTCGCCCTGAGCGTCGGGCCGGCGACGAGGATGGGGCCGACTCCGATGCAGCAAGGCTGCCGCAACCACCATGGCCCTGGATCAGCTGAAGGCATTTCTCGTGCGCATGCAGGATGACGAGACCCTGAAGCAAACCGTGCTGGCCGCCTCCACGGCCGATGATGTGGCCAAGATCGCAGCCACCATGGGGTACGAATTCTCGGGTGATGAGTTGCTGCGTCTCTCCGGCAAGAAGGTGGGACGGGTCACCGTGTCCAAGCAGGACACCCCCGGCGAATACAACTGATCGTTGACCTCGATTCACAGGTCCGTTGGTGTTGGAAATGAAACTTTTTTGCTGGACTAACGTGGTCGTCATGCACGACTTGGTCTGGTTGCCGCGATGACAACGGGATCCAGTCAGGCCGAAAGGGTTGTGGTCTACGGCTGCCTTGCCTTCATCGCCGGGCCCGTTGTCCTTGCGGCTCTGTTGGCGTTCTGGCCTCTTCTGGTCGTTGCCGCCGTGATTGGTGCAGCAACCCTGATGTTTCGCGCCAGTGGACGCGGCGCCAAGCGCGACAAAGTGAACAAGATTGCCCAGGACTGTCGCGGCAAACCATTGGCAATCCATGGCAAGCATGGGGTCGCCAGAGAGCTGAAGGTGGACGGCAGCATGGTTGTTTTGTCTGCCGACATGCTGGAGGCCAGCGAGGCTGGGCCTGGTCTGGTCAGCTGCACCTACACCCTTGGAACGATTGACGATCGCGCCGGGCTCAGATACTCAAAATTGTTCGGTGCCAATGGCATTGAATGGTTTGACCCATTGTCCTTGGAGTCCAAGGCGATGGAATCGGCGGAGCGGTGCTGGAAGGAAATGGTGTGGTGCAACGAATGCCTCGCACGCTTGAAGACAATCTCGGAAGGCGTCGACTATGCACTCTCGGTTGCCGATGACAACCCCCTGCTCAATCCTTCCATTGAGCGGATCGAAGACATCCGAGAAAAGACAACACAAAATATGAGCGTTGTGCGTCGAAGTCTGCAGGAGCTTGGGGAGAATCTGGCAGATATTCATGAGTACCTGTCGGTTCCTGCTCCGATCAGAAACTCATTCTCAGGCGATGAATTCTGCAGTTTCAGCGTTCCTCATCTGAAGGAAGCCAAACAGTCATTCTCGGATCTGCTGATTCTCAACGAGTCGTATCAGGAGCTGGCCGAGTTCGTGGGCTCCTGAATCGGGCCGCGGCGTCAGTCCACGCCCATGCTCAGATACACCGTGTCGGCAGCCAGCATTTCCTCCTCGTCGTCGTGGCAGCTGCAGCCGAAGAGCAGGTGCAGAATCCGGCCCACCTCCAGATCCCGATCCGCCACCTCCTGCCAGTACCGCCGGGTCAGTTCCGCGTCAGCCAGCTCGAACTGGGCGTGAGCCAGGGCGCGGCTGATCGTGAAGTAGCTCTGGCGGTCATTGCGCGCCCGGCACTCAGCTGCAGCATTCACTGACATCAGCAGCGGAGTGGTCTTCAGGATGCTCGTGGCGAAAGCGGCCATCACGCTCCTTGGGTAGCAATGAACACACAATCGTCGGACCGCTGCTTGCTGTCCATCAGTGCAGATGCTCAATCGCGTCCTTTCAGCGGCTCACCACGCCGCAGGCGATCCGGGCGCCGCCGCCGCCCAGGGTGGGTGGTTCGCTGTAGGTATCGCCACCGGCGTGGACGACCAGGGCTTTGCCGCGCAGATCCGAGGTGCTCAGCCGGGGTGCCACCACCGTTGTCGGTGTGCTGCCGTCCTCATCCACCAGCAGACGGCTGAGGTCGCCGCGATGGCCGTTGCCGAAGGGGCCGAGATGCTCGCCGCTGCCATCCGGATCCCAGTGCCCACCGGCGGCAAGTCCGGCGATCCCGTCGCCGTTGGCATTGGTGCCGGCGTCGCAGCTTCCGTTCTCGTGCAGATGGAAGCCGTGCTCTCCCGGTGCGAGTCCCTGCAGGGCCGGGAGAATCTCGAGCCCCTGATCGCTGTCCCGGGCCAGAACGGTGCCAATGGCCTCACCCACACCATCGCTGGAGATGGCATACAGGGTGATGTCCAGATCAGCGGCCTGGCTGCTCCCGGGCCAGATCAGAGCGATGCAGCTCAGCAGCAGAGGTAGGAGGCGACGCATCGAGGATCTGAAGCACCGCTTCATTCTGCTCCTGGTGGAGGTTCTGATGCGACGGCCTGGGAGTCAAGACTTTCTTCCCGTTTCAGGCCTGTCCCGCAGCGCAGCCTGCGTTTTGATTCCCCCATCGGGAGGTGGTTCTGTCGTGGCGGCCACAGTGACGCGGCCCCGCTCTGCCTAAGCAAGGCGAAAGGAGGGATTCTGCTCACCACAGCAACGCGGCTCAAGCTTCAGGAGATTCTCGGTCGCGTGGCCCGCGGCGAACCGGTCGGACTTCAGGAGCGGGTGCTGCTCCAGAAATATGCCGACCGCGACCGCACCGTGAGCAGCTGGGTGCACCGGGCCCAGCGTCAGCGTCAGAGGGGATGTGCCGCATCCGGCCTCGATGGCCTGCTGGATGATCTGGATCTCGGCAGTAGCGATTCTGGCGACCACCACCGGCCCGGCGATGATCTCGGCGACTGGTTCGGAGGGGCCTCGCCCTGGTTGCGTCGTGACTGACGCCTCGCCTCCCACTGCGCCTGGCGCCCAGCTTGTTGTTCTCAATGGCCGTGCCTACCTGCGGGTTGACGTGCCCTCCGGCACCACCAGGCGTTGGCGCCTGGAGCCCCTGGAGCTGGAGCAGGCGATCGCATGGTTGATCCGTGAGCAGTTGATCCGTGAGCAGCAGGATCGTGCTGCTTAGGTATTTTTCACTGGGTACTTTGTTCTTCTCAATCTCAGGGCGTCTGTTGGCCGAATCGGGTTAGTTTTCCCGTACGGATTGATTGAGGTTGTGAAGCATGCGCGAAGTGATCACGTCCCTGAATGAATCAGAGCAGCGCTCCAGTGGTGATGCTGTTGATTCCTACTTCGAGTGCATCACCACGTGCGACATCAACGACGGCCACTGCGTTCAGCGTTGTGTGCTGGTTCATCTGAAGCAGGGAGAGGAGGGTGGTGGATGAGATCAAGACAGGCCTGACCCGCCGGGACGGGGTTCTCGTCCACTGTTTTCAGGGGCACGATGGGCCGATTTACCGCCCCTGCACTGGCAGCCACTGCGTCTATTGCGCTGATCTGCCCACGGCGAAGACCTACCTGAGCTTCTGGCAACGCGCGCCGGAGCGGCGATGCCTCCGTCAGACTGGTGTGCCATTGCCACGGCCTCATTGAGCAAGTCGCACGCCGACGGTTTTCGCATCGTGCGAGATGACGGACTCGAGGATTCTGTGACCCGGATGCGGTTCGGAAGTTACGACGAGGCGTACGACGAGCTGGAGCGTTTTTACGGCGATCTCTGCTGCTCCGATGAGCGGATCGAGTACGCGATCCAGGCCGTGCCCGATGCTTCTGTGTCGACGGAGCCCTCTACAGCTGGGCGCGAAATTGAGTAAAAAGATCATTAAATGTAGTGGCGTGAACGTCAGGCAGGCAGTCCGTCCTCCTAGAACCAAGTTGTAGCAACCGCTACTGAACACGTTCACCTCGCGTTCAGCGAGGCGCAGTTCGACTCAGGCCATGGAACGGGGACCTGAGCTTGCTTCGAGGAACTCACCATGTCAGCTCTTCTCTATCGCGGTCAGGTTTACGCCCCGCATCA
The DNA here is from genome assembly GCA_011523155.1 of Synechococcus sp. PL34863bin_39. The sequence goes on from WTHL01000307.1 coordinate 5,514, forward strand.
CGACGTCGCTCCCAGGCAGTGCGTTGAACTCACCTACCGGCGTGAGCACTACAACACCTGCCGCGACGCTGCGGCCCGTCATGCTGGGGTCACCCTCCGCTACCGAGGTGTGCCCTACACCCGCTGAACAGAGCGTTGTCTGCTGTTGTTTTGAGGGCCCCGTTGCGACGGGGCTTTTTGATGGGCGACAGGCCGGCTCCCTAGGCATCAATGCTCAGGTGGACGTTTTGGTAGTGACGGCCACGGCCCGCCCGGTTGGATCACGGCCAGACCTGGAGTGTCCCGTTGTCTGCCGATGGACTCTCTCACCGCCTTTGCCGCCATCGGATTGGCCGCCGTCTCCTGGGATGGACGATTCACCCAGGCAGGGACCCGGGCCTTCAGGCACGCCCTCGACTACCGCGAACCGTTCTGTCAGATGCCGGATGCGGAGATGATCACGCTGCTGGATGATCTCCTCACCCTGCGCCGCAATCTGGGTTCGCACGAGATGATGCTGCAGGCCGCCAGGTGTCTGACGCCTGCGCAGAGGATGACCGCCTACGCCATGGCCTCCGAATTGATGCGCTCCGATGGCCCTTTCGTCAAAGACGAGCGGACCTTTCTTGATCATCTGGCGGTGATGCTTGAGATCTCAGGGTTTGAAGCCCAGCGCATCGACGCCGTGTTTGAAATCTTTCATGCCCGGCTCACCCTCAGCAGCAGCCTCGCCATGCCCAGGCTGGAGCAACCGGCCGCAGCCCCTGGTTGAGCCAGGTTCAGGCCATCGTCGCGTCTCCACCACCGATTCAGCGATACAGCATCTTGCAGATGTCCGGGGTCACCACCGCGGCGATGTCCTGTTGATTGTCAACAATCCGGTACGTCTGGCCCGTGGCCATGCATCGGGTCCTCGCCTGGACGAAGGCTTTCAGTTCGGTTCGATAGGCCACTTCCGCAACCCATGTGTCGTCAGCCTTGCGTTCGATCACAAACATGGACCTGCACCCAGGGTGATGCTTCAAAGGGTGCAGGTGGGATCTTCAGAGTGCTCGAAAACCATAGATTTTGATTCGACTTGCACCGGCGCAATGTGTTGGTGTTGATTCATCGATTGGATGATTGGCGCGGAAGCATGGACAGCCAGAGCGCGAACAGAAGACCCACGGGAACGATGATCACCAGCAGCTGCAGGATCACGAACTGACGAACCTCTGGATCCATGGTCTCCTAAGCGGTGTCTCCGAGAAATGAACGGATTTCACTGAATTTCAGCACATTGATTGTCTTGCGGATGCGTTTGCAGGCATCGCAGAAGCACAGGGTCTCCAGCGAATCATTGCGATGCAGCTGGTAGCTCAGGATCAGGGCTTCATCCTTCAGGGATTGCTCCATGGTGTGGTTCATTCGGCAGGACGTGATAACACCCTGCCGCTGTCATCCCGTCGGAGTCGTGGATGTCAGCGAATCGCGAATTCATTCTGTGCCTTTGGCGTCATTGTTCGGGTGATTGAAGAGGTCTGGAAGGGTGCCTGGCAGGGTCTTGATGGCCAGGCGCAGGGCCTGACGGCTTGCATTCAGGGCCTGTCTCTGCCTGTCATCCAGATCCCTGAATGTCGGACTGTCCAGGTCGGCCAGGATCAGTTCGAGATCGGTCGCGATGAAGCGCACCTTCATGCGCAGGCTGTGGTGCGTTTCCAGTCGCTCGAGGCGCCTGGCTTCGTTGGCGTAGGCCTTGAGGCGTTGTTCAGACACGGCGCCGGGGATGGCCGGCACGCTGGAGGAGGCGCTGGACTGACTGGTCATGGGAGGGCATCCCAGGCCCGTCGATTCAACGATTGATTGACGCTGCTGTCGTTATCACGGGGTTAGCGACGGGTTGCGATCGGTTGAACCGTCATGCCGACGGGTGCCAGGGCGATCAGGGCCAGCTTGATGTGCTGAATGCCGAACGGAATGCCGATCACGCTGACGAAACAGGCCAGTGCGGAGGTCAGGTGGCCGATCGCCAGCCACCAGCCCGCCACCAGAAACCAGATCCCATTGCCGATCAGGCCGAGCGGCCCTGTGCCGAGGTCACCCCGTCCCGACAGGGTGCGCCGGTTCACGGCCTCCTGTCCGAAGGGCCAGAGCGAGAACGCGCCGATCACGAAGCAGGAGCGTGCCCAGGGCAGCCCCACCACTGAAAGGGCACAGAGCAGGCCCGCCAGCCACCAGCCGATCGCCATCACCACCCCACCCAGGAGCAGCCACAGCAGGTTGAGGATGAAAGCAACCATGGGGTCTGCTCAGCTGACCGGGCTCAGGCCGCGCACCAGGGCGGATTCATAGATCGCCACCAGCACCAGCGACAGCAGCATTCCGATCACCAGCAGCTTGCCGTTCATGGTCGGAGCATCACTTGCGTGGATCATGGCCGGTTTTGCCCAGCTCGCCATGCATTGCTTGGGGTAGCCCTTGATCGTGGCGGCTGCGCCGCTGTCGGTCCGAACAGGCCCGCGCTGCGATCACCGCCGCCTGACCCTTGCGGTCTCCCTCCCATGGCTGCCGACGAATGCCGTCGTTGTCGATGTCGAAATCGCCGCGTTCACAGTCGATTCGCATCGTCCGCAGGCGGTACCAGCCCTCGGGCATCGCCTGTCCCTGGTTCAGCAGGGCATTGGCGCAGGCCCCTGAGGATCCCGATCTGCAGTTGATCACCCCGAGGACGGCGCTGAACAGGTTGCCGGCGATCTGTTTCCCTCGCTCGATCTCAAACCGATAGACCTTGGCTGTCAACGCGGATGTCAACGCGGACGGCCGGCCAGCAGCGGCCTGGCCCCCGTTGCCGGTGGGCTCGAGGAGGCGCGAAAACGTGTCCGGGGTGTCCATGGTCCACGCACCGATCCGGAGGCCTGGGGTCAGTTCATCGCCCACGCCGGCGATGAAGGCGTCGTAGCGCGCCTTCGGGTTGCTGTGGGGCGACTGAAGGTGAAAGTCGCCGATGCTGAAAAACAGATTGGCCGCATCGGTGAAGTCCTTCACCTCGAGTGCCCGGTTCCGCATCAGCCACGCCATGTAGCGGCCTGCGCGCCAGTCGGCGGCATCCTCCTCGTTGCGCGGGAAGCGTCCCCGGGCGCTGTGGTGATTCACATGATGTCCCCATTCATGGGCCAGCACCGTGATCCCCAGCAGGGTCCGCTTCGCGTTCGAGAAGCGCTGGGACCGCTGCAGGCCCCGTGTGCTCAGGATGATCTCGCTGGATTCGGGGCAGTAGGCATTCGGTCGCCGTGCCTGGCCGCAGCCTGAAAACCGCCCGTTGCCGTCCAGCAGACTGACCGGCGGCAGCGTCGCAACCCGATCACGGGCCACCGTGCGCCAGTACAACCCCAGCAGGGTGTGATGGGCGTTGATCAGGTCCGTCCGGGCGGCGGCACTGGCGTCCGCTTCAGCCAGACGCCGCACCGTCGCCAGCTGGGCCTCAAGCGCTCTGCTGCCGGGGGCGCCGCTGGGGGTGCCACGGGCCTGCAGGGGCGGCTGCAGCAGCTGTCCCGCCAGCGCCATCGCCAGGGCGGAGACAAGGCCGGTGCCGGTGAAGGGGCGCATGCGCCAGGGGAAGCACTGTTCTGAATTGAATCACCGGTGCTACCACCGGTACAGCTGCCCTGGCGCTGCCATGACCGTGTTCACCTCCGCCCTGTCGTCCCTGAAGGCTGATCCGGCGGCATTGCTGGACACCGGCCTGATCACGGCAGTGTCCGTTCTCACTTTGGTGGGGCTGCTCTACGGCCTCAGGGAGCTGGGCCGTGAAATCCGTCAGTTCCGCCGGGTCAAGGCCTGAGCCGTCCGCTGACCATCGCACCGGGCCATTAGGGTCACGCTTTCTCAGTGTGGGAATCATGCTTCGCGCCCTCTGCTCCCTGGTGGCCGCCGCTGTGATGTGGGTGCAGGTCCCCCAGTGGCAGCCCGACTGGTCCCGCTGCGCTGTGGATGTTCCGGATGTTGATTGCCATTGGTATGTGGTGGCTCCCGACAACACCTTCGGCGAGGGGTTCGACTGGGCCAGTGCTCCCTGGTTCGATGCCGGCGGCCTCCATGACGTCGCCAGGCTGAACGACACCATGGCGTCCATCGATCGCCAGGCCCGGCTCAGCGAGGGGGACGGACCCCAGTCGCGGTGATCTGCTGGCGGATGTCCCGCTCAGGACCGATACCGTTTCAGCCGTCGGCTGAGCGCGGGCACCAGCACGAAATCCATCACGGTGAAGGTGGCCAGGCATGGCCAGAACCCTTTCCCGATCACCGCGCAGATCGTGCGGCTGCTGTCGATCCGACAGATCACGAGCTCCGCCAGCCAGTAGAGCGCGATCTTGGCCACCACCATCCAGCAGGCTCGCCGGATCTCCCGGCCGGAGCTCACCACTGGAGCACCAGCCAGGCCAGGCCGCAGCTCACCACCAGGGACACCACCCCCAGTAGTGCTTTCCAGAAGCGGGGGTCGTTGGGTCGGAACACAGGGCCGCAGCAAGGTCTCCGGTCAAGCTATCCATCGTTGTCCGCCCTGACCGCTGCGCTCCATCGCTCGTCGTGGCCTGGCGATTCATCGATGGCAGGATGCCCTCCACCCGCCCCATCGCCTGTGCCCCTGATCAATCTGCGCACCTCGCTGAAGGCGGTTGAGGATGCGGATGCCCTGCTCAAGCGACTCTCATCCCTGCTGGCCCGGGAAACCGGAAAGCCGGAGGCCTACGTGATGGCTCTTCTGGACACGAACGTGCCGATGACCTTTGCCGGGACCAGCGACCCCAGTGCCTATGTGGAGATCAAATCGATCGGTGCCCTGACGCCCCCGGCAATGACGGCGGCATTCTCCGATCTGATCAGCGAGCACACCGGAATCCCGATCAACCGCATCTACATCGGATTCGAGGACGTCAGGGCCGATGCCTGGGGCTGGAACGGCACCACCTTCGGCTGAGATGGAGCCGAGCCGCCCGGTCAGGCTGCGGCAGGGGCGCTGATCGGGGATTCGAGTCGGATGGCGCCGTTGGCGATCAACCGCAGCAGGCTCTCCCGCAGTTTTTCCTCCTGCTGGTCGAGGTCCCTGCGCAGCACCAGATCCTCGTAATCAGCCTGGGAGATGCGGCTGTGGAGCCGTGCCGCCAGATAAAGATCCACCATTCCCGAAAGCACTGGTCATGCAGTTGCAAGACCCTATGCGCTGGATGTCCCTGACTGCGTCCCGGTCAGCGTTCCGGCTGCAGCACCCGGCTCGGCGTGTTTAGCGTTGACCTCCCGATGCGAGAGCGATGAAGGCGATCTGCAACAACGTGGTGCTGGCCGAAAGCACCGACATCGTGATGGTCGACGGCAATCCTTACTTCCCCAGGGACGCGATGCGGGCGGAATTCTTCCGCGATTCCCGGTTGACGACGGTCTGCGGCTGGAAGGGGACGGCCCGCTACTGGGACGTGGTGGTGGACGGGACGGTCTTCAGCAATGTGGTCTGGAGTTACGAAACGCCGAAGCCTGCGGCCGAGGAGATTCGTGAGCGCTTCGCCTTCTATCGCAACAAGGGCGTCGAGCTCGTGGACTGACCGAGGTGGTTCTTCAGGCTGTGGCTCGTAGGATGCGCGGCGCTGTTCATCGCCCCCCATGGCCAATCTCGACCA
>WTHL01000338.1 GCA_011523155.1 Synechococcus sp. PL34863bin_39
GGGTGGCGTTGGACCGCTCCATCAACAGCAGTTCAATCCCTTCGGGAAACTGCTCGTCGAGATCATCAGGTTTGAGAGTCACCATGCCCTGCCTGGGCGAAGCCAGCTTCAGCTCCCGCTCGTTGCTAGCAATCACCAGAGCGAATCCACCCTGCCAGGGCAGCATCGACGGCACCTGCAGCCGGGTGCCTGCCCCCGCCGGCACTTTGGCCGCCATCACGTGAAGTCCAAGGCTCGCCGCTAACTGACCACAAAGCTGAAGATTGGGGGTAAGACCGCGGCGAAGACTGTCCTGCAGGACCTTCTCAATCGAATCCCGGCGGAATGGCAGCTTCATCAGCTGCGCCAACATTTGAAAGCAGGCCAGGGTTTCCTTGAGCGGACCCTCGGCCCGAATCAAGCGCAGACCTTCAACAACATTGCGTTCAGGACTGAAGCTGCTCACTGGAGGCAGAACCTCCGCATCCTGAATCGACGCACTGTGAACTCGCGAGCCACCGCTGTCATTCACCGTCGCCCCAGCTTCATTGGTGCCAATGGCGGCAGGCAGTGACACCAACCGAAGCGAAAACGGTTGGCAAGACCTCAGTTCTGCAGATGATCGGATTGGCTGACCAACCGTCAGATCTCCCCAAGCACTGGTGACATACAGCTGCTTGCCTGCCACCAGGGCAGCATCAACCGCAGCTGAATCAGGAGAACAACGCTCGGCGAACTGCAACGCCTTCTCAAGCTTTTCCAAAGCGGAGCTGCCGGACTCGGCCGTGTTCTGGTCCAGAGCTTCCAGCAACTTGAGCAGCTCCTGAGGCCAGAGCTGCTGGTCACACCAGCGCCCAAATGAAGCTTCGTTGGAGTAGAGCTCGCGCCAGAGTTCATCCGAAATGGCACAAGCAATCACCTCCTCAGCGGCGATCACGTTCTCGCAGGGGGCACCGCAAAGCAAACTGGCAGCCCCGATGACACTGCCGGGGCCGAACTTTCCCACGGTGGTAAGGCGGCCGTTATGACGACCGACCAGCCTGGCCTGACCTTGGAGGATGACCAGAATCCGACTTGGGATTTCACTGGGATCACACAGTTGCCCTCCAAGCGGGAAACGGAGCAGCTTGCAGCTCCGTTTCAAGATGGAGATCGAGGCATCTGAAACACCCTTGAACGCTGGGTGCTCCAGCAATGGAAAAGACGGTGTCTGGGTCATCGGGAGATGCTGAAGTCGCTGAAATCGCTGATGGTGGGTTCTGGGCCTGCTGTTGTGGGCGCCATCTGGCTCAAGCTCTCGGCGGTTTCCTCATCGATCCAGGCATCGAACAATTCTTGGCACATCTGATCGGAAACCTCATCGGTGAATGTTGCCGGCGAGTAGCGCTCCAACCGCACAACCAACCACCAATCTGAAATGCGGAAAGGTTCCAGCAACACACCAGGCTGAGTGACCCGCAGCTTCTCCACCAAGGTGGGATGGGCTTGAGTGAGAGAGACCGGTCCCACAATTCCGTTGGTGTTGCGTTCCGGTCCTTCGGCGTAGCGCCTTGCCAGATCAGCAAAGTTCGATTCACCCGACTCAATCTGCAAGTAGAGCTCTCGCGCCAGAAAGCTGTTCTCGAGACGCAACAGGCTGTAAACCACCTGATCCAGTTCATTCTTGCGTTCCAAAAAACGCGCCTCCGCCTTAGCGGCAAAACGCTCCCTCATGAAGCTGCGGCGACGGATGTCATGACGCAGTTGCTCCAAAAGCTCTTGCTCACTGCGCCCCAGTCGGTCCAGCAGCTCCTGCCACTGCTCTATGTGATCGAAACCATGCTGGCGAATCAAGACAAGTTGCTCTTGCACCAGCTGTTCATCCGAAATGGCGATGGTGGCAACTGCCTCGTGGCACACCATCTGTTCGACCAAGGGCTTGAGCAGCTTGAAATTCTTGAGAAGAGCCAGGCCCTCCTCACCAATCGCATGTCGCAATTTCGGAACCACCGTCCCGGAATCCACAGGCTTCTGGCAACGAATCAACAGTAAGTGAAGCCACTTTCAACTTCGGGCTATGGGTCGGGCTGATTCAGAATCGAAGGAACACAACGATTGAAGAGATGAGCCGGCGCGTCCTCATTACAGGTGGTGCCGGCTTCATCGGCAGCCACACCTGCCTTGTGCTGCTGGAGCAGGGTCATGAGCTTGTGGTGCTGGACAATTTCGACAACAGCAGTCCTGAAGCACTACGGCGGGTGCAGGAGCTAGCGCGATCGACCCAGTTGACCCTGGTGGAGGGAGATGTACGCGACCCCAGCGCTGTGGATCAGGCCTTCAGCACCGCGGGACCCGTGGATGGCGTGATTCATTTCGCCGGACTGAAAGCCGTTGGGGAATCCGTCAGCAACCCGCTCCTGTACTGGGATGTGAATGTGAATGGCAGCCGCGTTCTGGCGGCAGCCATGGAACGCCATGGCTGCCGAACCCTGGTATTCAGCAGCACCTCCACCGCCTACGGAGAACCCGACACGTTCCCACTGCGGGAAGACATGCCGACGGCGCCGGTGCATCCCTATGCCCAAACCAAAGTGGCGGTGGAGCAAATGCTGGCGGCCCTCTGCCGCTCGGGCTCCTGGCAGGTGGCCTGCCTGCGCTACTTCAATCCCGTGGGTGCACACCCCAGCGGACGCATCGGGGAAGACCCACTAGGGATTCCCAACAACCTGTTCCCCTTCATCACTCAGGTGGCCGCAGGGCGTCGAGAACGGCTGCGCATCTTCGGTAACGACTACCCCACACCGGATGGCACCGGCATCCGTGATTACCTGCACGTGATGGATCTGGCTGAAGCCCATGGCTCGGCCCTTGACCACTTGTTCAAGCGGCAAGCATCGGATCCCTTGACGCTGAACATC
>WTHL01000227.1 GCA_011523155.1 Synechococcus sp. PL34863bin_39
TAGGCGAGCACGACCTTCTTCGCACGGCCCATCAACGGGACTCCTGTTCACAATCCCCTGATTCTCCCTCCCCGGCGGTCCGGCTCCCAGCCAGCAGCCCTGCAACCATCACGACAACGGCGACAACAGCCGGCCCGAAGACGAGCAGCGCCACAACGGGTCCATCCGGTTCGAGCGGGTCGGGACGCCTCTCGCCCCAGAGCCGCAGTTGCCAGCTGATCAGCAGAGCCGGGCCCCAGAGCAAGACCAGGGTCAGAAATTTGCGGCCCAAGACGGTCTGCATCAGAGCAGTCCACTATGATCAATGATTGGACTAATTGGACTTTGTCCTCAGCGATGAGCAGCGCACTCGACAGCATCAACCCCGCCCTGACGCGCTATGGGCGCAAGGAGCCGGCACCGGTGCTGCCCCTGCGCGAGGAGCCTGATCTGCTGAGCTGGCTGGAAGCCAGTGGCCGCCTGGTGGAAGACGAGGAATCCTCCTCCAGCGAGGTCAGCACCGTGGAAGAGGAGGAGCTCTCGGCGCTGATGGGCGAGAAGGAGGATTACAACAAGGACGACGAACAGGAAGAGGGCTGGGAGGACTGAGTCCTTCCGCCTGACCGGCGACTGACCCTTCCTGATGCAGGGGAGCCGGCGGCTCCCCTAACCTCGCGGCGCCCAGAGCCAGTGCCGTGCCCGATTCCAAGCACCAGTCCCCGGCACGGGACGGTCGCCTCCCGGCTGTTCTCCTGTCGAGTGCCGTGGTGGCCATGGCCTTTGCCAGTGACCGCTGGATCCCCGGCAGTCTGCTGAGTCTGCCGCTGCTGATCACCACCCTGGTGTCGAGCCTGATCGCCTGGGCCGGAATCCCCTGGCTGCGCACCCTGAAGATGGGTCAGGTGATCCGGGAGGACGGACCGCAGGCCCACCTCAGCAAAGCCGGTACCCCCACCATGGGCGGACTGCTGGTGGTCCCCGTCGGTGTGATCGTGGGCGGGCTGGTGAGCGTTCAGGACGGCAACGGCGCCCGCCTGCTGGCCGTCGCCGCCGTGACGCTCGCCTTTCTCTGGGTGGGAGGCCTCGATGACTGGCGAAGTCTCACCCGCCAGACCAACAAGGGCCTCACGGCGCGGGGCAAACTGCTGCTCCAGGCCGGTGCAGCGACGGCCTTTCTCGCCGTGGCGGCCTGGCAGGGATGGATCAGCGGCAGCGTTGCCCTCCCCTTCGGCCAGGAGCTGAGCCTGGGCTGGCTGATCTGGCCCCTGGCCCTGTTCGTGTTCCTGGCCGAAAGCAATGCCACCAACCTCACGGATGGCCTGGATGGACTCGCCGCCGGCTGCGGTGCCCTGGTGTTCAGCGGCATGGCCCTGCAGCTGATGCTGCGCGGCAACAACGGTGACCCGGCATTGGCGGGGTTCTGCATGGCCATGGCGGGATGCTGGATCGGCTTCCTTGTCCACAACCGCAATCCGGCCCGGGTGTTCATGGGTGACACCGGCTCCCTGGCGATGGGCGCTGCCCTGTCCGCCGTGGCCCTGCTCAGCAACAGCCTCTGGCCCCTGCTGGTGATGGGCGGCGTGTTCCTGGCGGAATCCCTCTCCGTGATCATCCAGGTGTGGGTCTTCAAGGCCACCAAGGGACCCGACGGCGTCGGCAGGCGGGTGTTCCGGATGGCGCCGCTGCACCATCACTTCGAACTGGGTGGCCGGTCGGAACAGCAGGTGGTGCGTGGGTTCTGGCTCACGACCGCCGGCCTGGTGGGGGCGGGGCTGCTGCTGCGCCCACCAGGCTGAAAGACACGGTTTCGTTACCGTTTGGTTACTTAACCGTTACGAGAGCGTGTGACTAATCCGATCCCGGCCCGGATCAGAGAGGATTCGTCCACCGTCAGCCACCCCTGAAGGCGCTGCCATGGCTTATTTCACCTGGAAGGAATCCGGACTGACCAGCGACTGCGCCAGCCTTGAGGCCATGGCAGCACGGTTCGAGGAAGCCGCCAGCCTGATGCGCAGGATGGCCCAGGAAGGCTTCCAGCTCGAGCGCACCAATCAGCAGCAGCGCATCACCCATCCAACGCCGGATGTCTTCGAGGCCTGGGGCTTTGTCAATGAGGAATCTCCCGAGCGCCAGCTCACCCTGATTCCCGATCTCCCCGCCTGATCACTGCCGCTTCACCGCCCCCAGGATCCAGACCACCACAAAAGCCAGCGACGAGACACCGAGATAGATCAGCACCCACTTCTGGATGGTGGCGATCTCCCAGCCGAACAGCAGACCGTTGGCAGCGTCACCGGCCGTGGAGAAAGCGAGGAGCGAGGCCATGGCCGGCGAAGCGCGAAGATCGCACCATGCTGACCCCTCGCCGTCCATGACCGTGTTCCCCAAGACCGTGATGCTGCTCGGCAGCGGCGAACTGGGTAAGGAGGTGGTGATCGCCGCCCAGAGACTGGGCTGCCGGGTGATCGCCTGCGACCGCTACGCCGATGCGCCCGCCATGCAGGTCGCCGATCTGGCTGAGGTTTTCGCCATGACCGATGCCGACACCCTGCAGGCCGTGGTGCGCCGCCACCAGCCCGATGTGGTCATCCCCGAAATCGAAGCCCTGGCCGTGGATGCCCTCCAGGCCCTCGAGGATGACGGAATCCAGGTAATCCCCACCGCCAGGGCGACGGCGGTGACGATGAACCGTGATCGCATCCGCGATCTGGCCGCCGATGCGCTGAACCTGCGCACCGCCCGCTTCGCCTATGCCACGAACCTGGCGGAACTCAGGGCCGCCGCCGACCCCCTCGGCTGGCCGGTGGTGGTGAAGCCGGTGATGAGCTCCTCCGGCAAGGGCCAGAGCGTGGTCCACAGCGCCGACGGGCTCGAGCAGGCCTGGCAGACCGCCGTGTCCGGTGCCCGCGGCAGCGGCGAGCGCGTGATCGTGGAGGAGTTCCTGAACTTCAACCTGGAGATCACCCTGCTCACGATCCGCCAGGCGAACGGGACCACCCTGTTCTGTCCACCGATCGGCCATGAACAGAGTGGTGGTGACTACCAGTGCAGCTGGCAGCCTGCAGCCCTGAGCGCCGGACAGCTCGAGCAGGCCCAGGCGATGGCGCGCACCGTGACCGACAACCTGGGTGGCGTCGGCCTGTTCGGCGTGGAGTTCTTCATCTGTGGCGATGAGGTGGTGTTTTCAGAGCTCTCTCCCCGGCCCCACGACACAGGCCTGGTCACCCTGGCCAGCCAGAACCTCAGCGAATTCGAACTGCACCTGCGGGCTGTGCTCGGTCTGCCGATTCCCGCCATTGCGTGTGAACATCCCGGTGCCAGCCGGGTGGTTCTCGCCGACCGGCAGCTGGACGCCGTGGCCTTCCAGGGGGTGAGCGATGCCCTGGCCGAACCCGGCAGTCAGGTGCTTCTCTTCGGCAAGCCCAACGCCCGACCGGGGCGACGCATGGGCGTGGCCCTCGCCCGGGGCAGCGATGTCAGCGACGCACGGGCCCGGGCCGATCGCGCCGCGGCCTGCATTCAGGTGCTGCCGGGATGAGCCCTTCAGCGTCGGGTGGGGAAGCGGTAGTGCTGGAGTCCCTCCAGCACACCTGAAATCGACTGACGGCTGGCAAAGAACACCCGCGACTGATGCCGGAAGCCATCGAGGCTCGGATCATGCTCAGCCAGCACCACCGCAGCCGGGCGACCGGACACCAGTTCGGCATCGCCCTGTTCACTGGCCACCACCAGGATCCGCTCCAGGGGAAGCTGCCAGCGCAGGGAGAGATACCGGATGGCCTCGCTGCGTGACGCCCGCATCGGCACAACGTCAAGAAACCAGTGGCAGCGCAGCGAGGGTTTGGCCGCCTGATGCCGCTGCCGCAGGCGTTGACGCACCAGCGGCAGGATCGCGTCATCCGGCTCGCGCACCAGATAGCTGACCTTGTAGGGCGCCTGATGCACCGGGTCCTGAAGGGTCAGATGGGCCTCCAGATCCTGCAGCGCCTCCACCACCTGCTCACGGGCCCAGTCGACCCCGATCCGACGTGACCAGCCGGGGTCAGGCGTATCGCTGGCGCTGTAGGTGATCTCGGTGCCGGCACGGGTGATCCAGACCGCCGGTTCGGGCAGGTGCAGATCGGCAAAGCGATGCCGTGCCGCCTTGAGGGAACGGCCGGTGAGAATCCCGAGCGGACTGGGACGCCCGGCACGCATCTGCCCCTGAAGCTGCTCCCGCAACGCCACCAGATCCTCACCGCCCGGCCGGTCGAGACTCTGATCGAGATCCAGCAGCAGCAGGTGATCCGCCAGGGGACTGGCACTGCCGGCAGCCGCCGCTGGCTCCAGGGCCGAGGAGGCGATCAGGCTGCGCTGCGCCAGCCGGCGCTGCATCAGGGCGAGATAGGAGCAGATGTGGGCGTCCCAGCTGAAATGTCGACTGACGGCTTCGATTCCGTTATCACGCCAGCGCTGCCAGCGGGCCTGATCAGCACCGGCCTGTTCCAGGCCGTCCTGCACCGCCTCGAGATCGGTGACATCCACCAGCAGGCCGTTGTCACAGCGGGAGAGGATGTCCCGGGGGCCCCCATCGTCCGTCGCCACCATCGGCAGACCGCAGGCCGCCGCCTCCAGCAGGGTGAGACCGAAAGGCTCGGTCAGGGCAGGATTCACAAACAGACCCCGGCGCTGGGCCGCCCAGCGATAGAAGGCGGGAATCTGCTCGCGACGGTGCTGCTTCGGGTAAGCCACCTGGCCGTAGAGGTCGTAGCGGTCCACCAGATCAAACACCTGCTGAAACACCTCGCGCTGTTGCTTGTCCAGCTGCCGGGGGTCCTCGCGGCAGCCCAGCACCAGCACCAGGTTGTGCCGCTGCCGCAGCACAGCGGAACGGCCGAAGGCTTCCACCAGCGCCGGAATGTTCTTGCGCCGCACCGCCCGCGAGATGGCCAGCAGAGGCGGCAAGGCGGGATCCCGCAGGAAGGGGGCGACCATCGCCTCGATCGCACGCTGATCCTGGGCGGAACACTGCGGGTGGAACCGCCGGGAATCAACCCCCGGGGGCACCACCTGGGCCCGGTCTGCCTGGAAACGTCCGTAGCGGGAATACTGCTCATCGGCCTCCTGCCGGGTGCTGGTGACCACCAGATCGGCATGGGCCAGCGCGAGTTCCTCGGCATCGATGCGCCGGCTGATGGAGAAGGACTGCTCGATCTGCTCATGGTCGCCGCCACCGGCGAGCAGGCGCCGCAGCTTCTCCCGCCCCAGGGAATGACCTGTGAACACAAGGGGAATCCCCAGGCGGCGGCTCACCAGTGCGCCGACATACCCGGCATCGGCGTAATGGGCATGGATCCAGTCGGGTCGATGCTCCGGCTCCTGCAGCCGTTCCACCAGCTGATCGGCAAGGTCATCGAGGTGGGGCCAGAGCTGCTCCTTGCGCAGGTAACGGCGGGGCCCGAAGGGAAAGCGACGAATGGTGGCTCCCGGTGCAATCGCCTCCTCCGGCCTGGCGTAATCCAAAGAGACCCGTCGGTCGTGGATCAGGCGCGTGACCACCTCCACCCGGTCCACCTCGGGCCGGGCCGCCAGACCTTTGACCAGTTCGAGCACGTAGAGGGTCTGGCCGCCGGTGTCGGCATCACGGCCAAGCTCGAGATCGCGGCCACGGAACAGTCCATGGAGATGGAGATGCAACAACCTGAAGCCCACGCTCACCTCCGATGCACGACTCCCGACAGGCCCGAGGGCCTCAACAAGGGATAGGGGTGGCGACCAGCGAACAACGTGAAAAAAAGATGAGGAATCGCCCTCAACCTGCGTTCGAAAACAGAAAATCTCCCTCCCCAACAGGGATATTCACAAACTGTGCCAATCAGACGGTCGTCACAGACTGTGTACAAATGCAAACGCTGGGGCCTTGCACACAGCCCTGCGCCGACGTATGGACTCGGTCAAAGACCGGGGGTGACATCCACGAGCGGCAGCTGGTTGCTGCCCCAGCCGCCACGGTCAAAACGCAACGCCGCCTCAGGCAACAGCACCTGATTGATCCAGGCTTCGATCAGGGGCCCCAGCACCGGGGGCTGCACCCCGTCCGCAGGGGCACGGAGATTGAAATGGCCACCGCCTGAGGCCAGCACCAGACGATGGCCGTTCGCCCCGGGGAGTCCCCCGTCGCAGGGGATCCAGGGCTTCAGGCCCGGGAGGCACAAGCCAGTCGCGACTGCCGCTCACCAGCAGAACCCTGGCGGTGAGGTTCGGGCCACTGGATTCATCAAACAACAGCAGCAGGGGCGGGCTGACGGCAACGGCCACCGCGATGCGGGCATCCCCATGGGATCGATCCGCGGCGGCCTCAAGCCAGCTGCACTGCAACACCCAGCTGAGATTGCGATCGGGATCATCGCCGTCCTGACAGCGGTGTCGGAGTTTGCGATCGGTGGTGCGCAGACCGGCGACCTGAAGCGCGGTGGTGGCGCCCCAGGAATGGCCCACCATCGCCACGGCATCGGTGTGCAGAGACGCTCCTGCCAGCAGGCGTCCATCGGCCACGGCATCCAGGGTGGCGCTGACATCCAGGGGACGCAGCCGCAGCTCATCCTCCCGGGGCGGAGGCTGATCACCCATCAACATCGCCTGCTGCTGTCGCAGGTCACTGCCCTGATGCACCGGCAGCAGGGCGGTGTATCCCCGGCTGGCCAGCCACTGCGCCCAACCGAGGAAACTCTCCGGCCCATCCCACAACCCATGGGAGATCATCACGATGCGGCGGTTGCTGAAGGCCGTGGGCTCCACCACCACGAGCTCCAGGGGATGGCCGCGATGGTCCACCGGCAGCACGGTCCGGCGCAGACGCCAGGGCGATGGTCCTGCAGCAGCTCGCGCCCTCCTGGCCTCCAGGGCCGTTTCAGGCTGTCCCTCCGCCAGCAGGCGATCCGCCGATCCCTGTTGACGCCGCAGGCGATCGGCAAAGGCCACGAACGTCTGCAGATTGAAGGTTGCTGAGCGACCGGGAAGCCTGCGCAGCACCCCGAGCAGATGGGGCTGACCCTCGCGGTAGGCCGCACGAATGGCGCGTCCAAGATCGTCGCCGCGCAGTGGAGAGGATTGCCCCTCAAGCGTCACAAGCCTGGAGGCGGCCAGCAGGGCCTGTTCGAAGAGCGGTTGACCGGCGGAGAGGCGGACGACGTCGATGCTCTGGTGCGGCAGGGGCGCCATCAGGGTCCGCTTCAACACCTCGGTGACCGCCCCCGATCCCGCTTGATCCAGCTCAGCCAGATCCGGATTGGCCATCACCAGCTGATGGGCGGTTGTGCCCTCAGCGAGATCGAGCACGATCTCGGTCTCCAGCAGGGGGAGCACCATGCGCAGGCGTTCCAGGGCACGAACAGGCGAAGCCGTCACCGAGGCCAGGCCAACCAGACCGCTGCAGATCCCCAGCAACACAGTGGTCCAAGACGCGTTGCGCATGACAGGTCCAGGCTGCTGAAATCCTGGCAACCGCAGGCCGGATCTGACAGCCTCTGAAGCCCTGAGGATCAGGTCTTGATCGCCTGACCCAGGGATTTCGCCGCCACCTGAATCGGAATGGCGAGCTCTTCAAACTCGTCCAGAGGAATCGTTTTGGACCAGAGATAGCCCTGCCCCATGTCGATGTTGATGCGCCGGAGATAGGACAGCTCCGATTCGGTTTCCACACCTTCAGCGCAGACGGTGACATCAATGGAGTGACTGCCACCCACAAGCCAGTTGAGGAAACGTTGCTTGCGCTGATCGGAATCACAACCGCTCACAATCGAGCGATCAATCTTGATCTTGTCGAAATCGACACGGAGCATGTGGCTCAACGGTGCATCCCCAGCCCCAAAATCGTCGATCGCGAGTGAATGAAGCTGCGACAGACGCTCAAGCAGGATCAAACCGTTGTCCGTTGCGATATCACATTCAGACAATTCAATCACCAGTCGTTTGCCCGCTTTTTTCTGCGCAGCATCGAGATCTGGAAGCTTTTTTGACAAAGCTTTGAAGAACGATGTGCCGTTGGAGAGATATTTCGTATTCAGATTCACCGACAACCACACATCCGACTGAATGCGTGACAGAGCCGTCAGAGCGAACACCACACACCCGATGGCAACCTCGATGTTCAGAATCGGATCTTCATTCAGCTCATCGATCAGATCCTTGGTCAGGGGTTGACCGTCAGGGCGCCAGAGCACCTCTCCACCACAGACACGGTTGGAGGCGATGTCAAGAATCGGCTGGATCTGAAAATCGGAGAGCTCGGCAGTCATAGGTCAGGCCGCTAGGGATGCAGGGGGTTCGTAATTGGAATCGTGGTCAGCAATTTGATCTTGGCCAGAGTCTTCCTCGTTGCGGAGAGAATTGAACCAGGGATCAGACCGGTACATCGATTCGTATTGCTGAAGAAATTGACGCTTGTTCTCCAGTTTTTGATTGACCTTCGGCAGAACGATTCTGGACATCTCTCATATCTCAAGAGTCAGTCAATGGTATGGACTCAAAAAAGCGACGCAAGGGGCGACCGACCGGAAAGAGCTAAGAGTTCTCTTAGGTCGCTGGGAACCATTGCCCACCCCAGGGCCGCCATTGAACGCGCTCAAAAACTGCAGCAATTGATACGTCACTTCAATCCCTCAAGCGAGGCCAGGAGAATACACAACACAGGAGGAAGATTCAATCCGTTCAACCTGATTAGATAATTATTAAAAATTGACTTGAATTGATTGATTCATTGAGATGAATCGTTTTCAAATGCGGTCACGTTTCACCCTCTAATCAGGCCATCAGGCCGCCAAAGGCACGGCAAGATCAGCGGGATGCTGCTCCAAAACCTTGGCCAGGTAGCGGCCGGTGTGGCTGGTGGGATGCTGAGCCACCTCCTCAGGTGTGCCGCAGACAACAACCTCACCACCCTTGTCACCCCCCTCGGGCCCCAGGTCGATCAACCAGTCCGAACAGCGGATCACATCCAGATTGTGTTCGATGCAGATGATCGAATTGCCCTTGTCAACCAGACGCTGCATCACGTCCATCAGCTTGTGGACGTCATAGAAGCTGAGGCCGGTGGTCGGCTCATCAATCAGATAGAGCGTCTTGCCTGTCGCACGCCGTGACAGTTCCGTGGCCAGCTTGACCCGCTGCGCTTCACCCCCCGACAGGGTTGGTGCAGGTTGTCCCAGCTTCACGTAGCCAAGCCCCACATCCACCAGGGTGCGCAGACGGTCAGCAGCCTGGGGAATGGCGGAGAACACATCCGCCGCCTGTTCCACCGTCATCTCCAGCACATCGGCGATGGTGTGCCCCTTGTAGGTGACCTGCAGCGTCTCCCGATTGAAGCGAGCGCCCTTGCAGACGTCGCACTGCACGTAGACGTCCGGCAGGAAATTCATCTCGATCACATTCACGCCCTGGCCACGGCAGGCCTCACACCGACCACCCTTGACGTTGAAGCTGAACTGCCCCACCTGATAACCACGGGCCTTGGCCTCCACCGTTGCGGCGAACACCTGACGGATCGGATCGAAGGCTCCGGTGTACGTGGCGGGGTTGGAGCGGGGGGTCCGCCCGATCGGTGACTGGTCGATGACAATCACCTTGTCGATCGACTTGAGCCCCCGGAGCTCACCCAGGCCACTGGGGAACGGCACCTTGTGGCCAAGACCGTTCTCGAGAGCAGGGTGCAGCAGTTCGTTCACCAGCGTGCTCTTGCCACTGCCGCTCACCCCGGTGACGGACACCAGGCGGCCCAGGGGAAACTCCACGCTCACATCGCGCAGATTGTTGCGGGAGCAGTTGAGCAACTTGAGACTGCGGCTTCCGGCCTCGCGCCGCTCCGCCGGCGTCGGGATCGACCGGCGTCCGCTCAGATAGGCCCCAGTCAGTGAGTCCTCCGCATTCAGGAGGGTCTCCAAATCCCCTTCAGCAACGATGTGGCCGCCGTGCACACCGGCGCCGGGACCGATGTCCACCACATGGTCAGCGGCACGAATGGTGTCTTCGTCGTGCTCGACAACGACCAGGGTGTTGCCGAGGTCGCGCAACCGCTCGAGCGTCGCCAGCAGGCGGTCATTGTCACGCTGGTGCAGTCCGATGCTCGGTTCATCCAGGACATAGAGAACACCGGTGAGTCCGGCACCGATCTGTGTGGCCAGACGGATCCGCTGCGCCTCGCCTCCCGAAAGGGTCATCGCCGGCCGATCCAGGCTGAGATAGTCCAAACCCACATCCAGCAGGAACCGCAGACGCATGCGGATCTCTCGCAGCACGAGGTCACCGATCTGGATCTGACGGGGCGTCAGCAATGGCTCGCAACCTTCTGCGGCGCCAACCCCCATCAACTGTTCAATCCGTTCAAGGGTCTGGCCGACACTCACCGCCGTGAGCTCCGTGATCCGGAACGGACCGACGCGCACCGCCAGAGCCTCGGCCCGCAACCGCTGGCCAGCGCAGCTGCCGCAGGGAACAAGCTCCAGATATTTCTCCAGCTTCTGCCGCTGCGCTTCACCACTGGCATCACGAAGCTGCCGCTGCAGGATCGGCAGAATCCCCTCAAACGGACGTGTGTACCCAGCACTCTTGCGGTAACGACTGTCGGCCTGAATCAGAATCGGTTCGCGACTGCCGTTCAACAGAACATCGCGCTGCTCATCACTGAGGTCCTTCCAGGGCGTCTTGATTTCAAATCCGAAGGCTTCACCCACCGAATAGAGAAGCGAGAAGTAATAGGAGTTGTCCTTCTCGGCCCAGGGGGCCACTGCGGCGTACACCGGCAACGAAGGATCGGGAATCACCCGATCAGCGGTGAATTTCCGTAGATGACCGATGCCATGGCAGTCATCACAGGCTCCGTAGGGACTGTTGAAGGAGAAGAGCCTCGGTGAGAGCTCCTCAATCACCGACCCGTGCTCGGGACAGGCGAAGTTCTCGGAATAGAGGCGCTCCCGTTCCAGTCCGTCCGGAAGCTCCTCGTCCTTCTTGGGCACCACTTCAACGATCGCGAGCCCATCGCCACGTTTGAGCGCCGTGCGCAGGGAATCGGTGAGACGCTCCTGGATGCCCTCCCGGGCCACCAGGCGATCCACCACCACCTCAATGCTGTGCAGGTGGTTCTTGTCGAGCTCGATGTTGTCGG
>WTHL01000332.1 GCA_011523155.1 Synechococcus sp. PL34863bin_39
GGCTTGAGCGCATGATCCAGTTCAAGGAGAAAGCCGTCAAACAGGGTGACAACGTCTCCGTCGGCCTCCTCGACTACCCCGTGCTGATGGCTGCGGACATCCTTCTCTATGACGCCGATCTCGTTCCCGTCGGAGAAGACCAGAAACAGCATCTCGAACTCGCCCGCGACATCGCTCAGCAGCGGATCAACGCCCGCTTCGGCAACGATGACTCTCCTGTCCTCAAGGTTCCGAAGCCCTTGATTCTCAAGGAAGGGGCAAGGGTGATGAGCCTCACCGACGGACGCAGCAAGATGAGCAAGAGCGACCCCAATGAAGGCAGTCGCATCACATTGCTGGATCCTCCAGAACTGATCACCAAAAAGGTCAAGAGGGCCAAGACCGATCCTCAGATGGGCCTTGAATTTGACAATCCTGATCGTCCTGAGACCGACAATCTGCTCGGCCTCTACGCGCTTCTGAGCGGCAAGGGTCGCCAGGCGGCTCAGGAGGAATGCGCCGCCATGGGGTGGGGAACCTTCAAGCCCCTGCTTGCTGAAGCAACGGTGGCCGCGCTCGAGCCCATTCAGGAGCGCTACCGAGAGCTGATGGATGATCCCGCGGAACTCGATCGCGTCCTTCAGGACGGTCGTGACCGAGCGAATGCCGTCGCCGAGGCCACAGTCAGCAGGGTTCGCAACAGCCTGGGCTTCCTGAAACACGGTTGATTCGGCGGCTCATAACGCGTTTCCCTCCCGGATGCAACTAATCATTGCCCAAGCGTTACACAAGCCGAGCTAATCATTAGAACTCCCTGAGAGCCTCGCCCTCCAGGCGACCAGCGACGACCCACGAATCAAGTGGCAGCGAAGAGTCTCATGGGTCCAGGCCCTGAGTCGGTCGTGCTGACGCCGTCACTGCACACAACGCATCGTCAGTCAAGGTCGGCGTCTGAGGGGTCGCATCAGGTTGGGGGCACTCTCCATCGTGAGATTCCCTTGCGAGTGAGCTGGTCCTTGTCTCAGAACTTCCGGACGATCGGCACTGTGAAGCCTGCGCTGATGCGGAGAGCCAAACTCTGCGTTCTTCCGGCCTTCGCTGTCGTTGGGACCGCACTGCTCACAGGCCAGGCTCTGCATGCAGAACGCTCCGCTGAGCGGATCGATCAAGGAGCACTGGTTTCAAGCCATCTGCAACAGGCCCAGGCCTTGTCCCAAGACCTGGATCAGAGCGGGACATACCGGATCACGCCAGAGCGCAGAGCACTGCTGAACACCATCCGCTATGCAGAAGGGACGTGGAAGGACGGCCACGACCTCGGCTACCGCACCCTCTACGGCGGGGGCCAGTTCACGGACCTCTCGAAACATCCAGATCGGATCGTGGTGCGACGCTATGCAAGTGCCGCGGCTGGGGCCTATCAGTTTCTGCCTGCAACCTGGACCCAGGTCGCCCGGGAGCTTGACCTGCCGAGCTTCGAGCCGAAGCATCAGGACCAGGCGGCGCTCCGCCTGATCGAACGCCGTGGGGCCCTCAACGAAATCGATGAACGGGGGCTCACCCGCACAGCAATGCACAGGCTTGCTCCGGAATGGGCTTCATTCCCCACCCACTCAGGGCGCAGTGCCTACGGGCAACCGGTGAAGAGCCACGCCGAGCTGGCCAGCTTCTACAGCCAGAACCTCCGTCAGATTCGTCAGGGCGCCTGACGAAGGATTGCGATCAGGCCGAGGCTCTCGAGACCCTGGCCGCCAGCGACCAGACCTCGGTCACCAGCTGATGCCAAGGAGCCATGGCATCCATGGAGACCGCCATGGCCTGGGGAGACGCATCAACAAGCGCGCGCGTGGCCGCAATCGCCTTCAGGCCATTCTGAAGACGCGCCGCCATCGCCTTGCGTTCGTCGGGCCCCATCACGTCGTCAGGGCAGGTCTTGAGAAGCTCCTCGCCGCGCTGGAACCAATGGGTGAAGTCCGTGAGCAACGATGCGAGAAGGTTGGCCATGAGTGCGTCCGCACCACTGGGATCCCTGGGAACGCCGGCGCCCGAAGAGGTTGATTCCATTGGGGTGCGTGACACGCCAATAGGATGGCGGTTGACGTGCCGAAACCGTTGAGCAGCGCAGCAGTGACCGCCCAGACCCCAGCCGAGACGGTGGTACTGCCAAAAACCAGTGAGAGTGATGCACTCCTGAGGATCCGTCACTCCATGAGCCATGTCATGGCGATGGCGGTTCAGAAGCTCTTCCCCAATGCTCAGGTCACGATCGGCCCCTGGACGGAAAGCGGCTTCTATTACGACTTCGACAATCCAGACCCTTTCACGGAGGCCGATCTGAAGGCGATCCGTAAGGAGATGATCAAGATCATCAATCGCAAATTGCCCCTCGAGCGTCTCGAAGTCAGTAGAGAGGAAGCGGAAACGAAGATCAAGGCCCTCAACGAGCCCTACAAGCTTGAGATCCTGGCCGGGATTCAGGAGCCCATCACCCTGTACACCCTGGGGGACACCTGGTGGGACCTTTGTGCCGGCCCCCACGTCGCCAACACAGGTGAACTCAACCCGAAGGCCTTTGAGCTGGAGAGTGTCGCGGGCGCCTACTGGCGAGGGGATGAAACCAAGGCCCAACTGCAGCGCATCTACGGAACTGCCTGGGAGACGCCGGAGCAGCTTGCCGAACACAAGCGCAGGAAAGAAGAAGCACTGCGCCGCGATCACCGCAGGATCGGCACCGACCTCGACCTCTTCTCCATTGAAGACGAGGCAGGGGCCGGTCTTGTGTTCTGGCATCCACGCGGTGCTCGCATGCGCCTCCTGATCGAGGACTTCTGGCGCCAGGCCCACTTTGAAGGCGGCTACGAGCTCCTTTACACCCCCCACGTTGCAGACATCAGCCTGTGGAAGACATCAGGTCATCTGGACTTCTACAGCGAGAGCATGTTCGGACCGATGGAGGTCGATGAGCGGGAATACCAGCTCAAGCCGATGAACTGCCCGTTTCACGTGCTGACCTACGCCAGCACTCTCCGCAGCTACAGGGAACTGCCGATTCGCTGGGCAGAGCTTGGAACGGTTTATCGCTACGAACGACCGGGAGTGATGCACGGCCTGATGCGGGTCCGGGGATTCACCCAGGACGATGCCCACGTGTTCTGCCTGCCTGAACAGATCAGCGATGAGATCCTGCGGATTCTTGATCTGACGGAACGGATCCTCTCCACCTTCGATTTCCGCAACTACGAAATCAATTTGTCCACGCGGCCGGAGAAATCAATCGGCGAGGACGCCGTCTGGGATCTGGCCACCCAGGGACTGATCGAGGCGCTTGAACGCAAGGGCTGGAGCTACAAAATCGATGAAGGCGGTGGTGCGTTCTACGGACCGAAGATCGATCTGAAGATCGAAGATGCGATCGGCCGGATGTGGCAGTGCTCAACCATCCAACTCGATTTCAATCTGCCCGAGCGCTTCAAGCTGGACTACATCGCGGCGGATGGCAGCAAACAGCGCCCGATCATGATCCACAGAGCCATCTTCGGATCCCTCGAGCGGTTCTTCGGAATCATGACCGAGAACTACGCCGGTGACTTCCCTTTCTGGCTTGCACCCGAACAGATTCGACTGCTTCCGGTGACCGACGAGGTTCAGGACTATGCAGAGTCCCTTTGCCAACAGCTCAAGGCAGCCGGGGTCAGGGCATCCGTTGATCGAAGCGGTGAACGGCTGGGCAAACTCATCCGGACCGGGGAGAAAATGAAGATTCCCCTTCTGGCGGTGATCGGAGCGAAGGAAGCCGAACAGGCATCGGCCAGTTTGCGCAGCAGGCGAGACGGCGATCTCGGACTCGTTAGTGCTGAGGCACTGGTCGACGCCGCGACCCTGGCGAACCGGAAGCGCAGCGCAGGGCTGGACCTATGAGCGAGCCCAACGTGCAAGCTCTCAAGGATCTGGCGACGCTGCGCACCGCACCTGAGCTCTCCGACGAGCTCAGGATCCTGCTCCGTTCCGAACTGGATACAGCTCTGAAAGCGTTTGACTGGTTCACGGTGGGCGTGATGGCACCGTCAACTGATGCGGCACTGCAGGCACTGCGTGGTGTCGAAACGACACTCCAATGGAAGGAGATGCGCGTCGAAGAGCCGCCGAAGGACCAGGGTCCTGTTTTCCTGAAGGCGAACCAATCCACGGGTCTGATTCGGATCCGCATTGAGCATGGCCTTGGGGAGGGCGTGTTGATCAGTGGTCACAGCACTGTCCCGGAACAGCCGGGCATGACCTGGGGCCCTTTTCCCCTCGATTTCTTCAGCTGAGATCTGACGTGGGATCTGACGGTTCCTGCTTGCCGATTGACGCGGCACCATGCAGCCTGAGGTGATCGATGGATCACTCCAGGGAGATGGCGTCGGGCACCTTTCTTGCAGGAGATCTCGGTGGCACCAAAACGCTTCTCGCGATCTACGGACAACGGGGCGATGAACTCAAGCCGCTGCACTGGAAGCGTTACGTCTCCGCTGAATGGAACTGCCTTGAGGACATGCTGCGGCATTACCTGGAGGATGTGCCGTCATCGCTGGCCCGACCAGCCACCAGTTGCATCGCCGTCGCTGGTCCTGTTCACGACGGCAGCGCCAAGCTCACCAACCTTCCCTGGACTCTGCGGAACCAGGAGTTGGCCGAAGCCGCTGATCTGCAGCGACTTGAGCTGGTCAACGATTTTGCAGTCCTGATCCACGGATTGCCGCATTTCAGCCAGGACCAGCAGGTCCTGCTCCAGCGTCCGAAGCCAGGAGGAGACGCACCCCCCTCCACTGGCGGCCCCGTCGCGATTCTGGGAGCCGGAACAGGCCTCGGGATGGCCCGAGGCGTGCCGGGGGTGACGGGATGGACAGCTCTGGCCAGTGAAGGAGGCCACCGGGAATTCGCGCCACGGACCGAGGATGAGTGGAGCCTGGCGTCATGGCTGCGTTCCGACCTTGACCTCGATCGGCTGTCTGTCGAACGGATCGTCAGTGGCACCGGCCTTGGGCATGTCATGCGCTGGCAGCTCCAACGTCCAGAAGGGGCGGGTCACCCGCTCCAGCAGGCGGCGCATGCCTGGCGTCATACCGCTGTGGATGCTGAGGGTTACCAGGATCTACCGGCGCTTGTCGCCCAGGGCGCTGAGACGGGGGATCCACTGGCACGCCAAGCCCTGGATCTCTGGCTTGGCGCCTATGGCTCCGCGGCGGGAGACCTGGCGCTGCAGGAGCTGTGCAGCGGAGGCCTCTGGGTGGGTGGCGGCACCGCATCCAAGCAACTCAACGGCTTGCGATCCGCGAGTTTTCTCGAGCCGATGCGTCGCAAAGGTCGCTTCAGACCATTCATCGAATCGCTCACAGTGAAGGCGGTGATCGATGACAACGCTGGTTTGTTCAGCGCAGCCTGCAGAGCAAGGGATCTGATGCGCATGCAACCCGATGCCTGAGCCCGAGTCCTGAGACCGATTCCCACCGATCTGAGCCTCGATGCCCTCTCAGGTGAGACACTGACGCAAGAAGGACGGCAGGGATGGTGCAACCTCGCATCGACCAGACGGTGGTTGTTGATGTTCCTGCCACCACTGCGAACATCGGCCCTGGTTTCGATTGCCTGGGTGCGGCGCTGGATCTGAACAACCGTTTCACCATGCGCCGGATCGAGGGGGATGGTGAGCGCTTCGAACTGATCATTGAAGGTCAGGAAGGCAGTCACCTGCGTGGTGGGCCGGACAATCTCGTCTACCGAGCGGCCCAGCGTGTCTGGAAGGCCGCCGGCGAGGAACCCGTGGCCCTGGAGGCCAGGGTGCGTCTCGCTGTGCCTCCTGCGCGAGGACTCGGGAGCAGTGCAACGGCGATCGTCGCCGGACTGGTGGGGGCCAACGCCCTCGTGGGAGAGCCCCTCAGCCGTGAAAAATTGCTTGAGCTGGCCATTGATATCGAAGGACATCCCGACAACGTGGTGCCGTCGCTTCTCGGCGGGCTCTGCATGACCGCCAAGGCAGCTTCGCAGCGTTGGCGTGTTGTCCGTTGCGAGTGGCTTGCATCAGTGAAAGCTGTGGTTGCCATCCCTTCCATTCGTCTCAGCACCAGCGAAGCCCGCAGAGCAATGCCGAAATCAATCCCGGTCGGGGATGCGGTGGTCAACCTCGGAGCCCTCACGCTTCTGCTGCAGGGTCTGAGAACGGGCAACGGGGATCTGATCGCCGATGGCATGCATGACCGCCTGCATGAGCCCTACCGCTGGCGGCTGATCAAAGGGGGGCAGGAGGTCAGAGAGGCAGCGCTGAACGCGGGAGCCTGGGGGTGCGCGATCAGCGGCGCCGGACCGAGCATCCTGGCGCTCTGCGCGGAGGACAAGGGAGCTGCCGTCAGCCAGGCCATGGTGAGAGCCTGGGAAGCAGCTGGCGTGGCCAGCCGCGCACCACTGCTGAACCTCCAGACGACCGGCAGCCATTGGCAGCCCCATGGCGCTGGGTAGTTGTACTCAGTTCAGGCTTGGGCCCTGATAAGTTCAACTACAACTTTTTGAGTGCCATGGACGCCAATCTGCCTCCGATTGATGCGTCTGCCACAGGCGTTCCCTGGCTCTCTCTCATTGTTCTGCTGCCGGCGGCCGCTGCCTTGCTGATGCCGCTGCTCCCCGGCGATGAATCATCACCAACGCCTTGGCCTCGAAACCTGGCCCTCGCCGTTCTCGGACTTGACTTCGGATTGATGGTTCTGGCCTTCAGCCAGCATTTCGATCCTCAGGATTCGTCGCTGCAACTGGTTGAACGCCTCAGCTGGGTTCCTGCGATCGGACTGGAATGGTCCGTCGGTGCCGACGGGCTGTCCATGCCTCTGGTTGTGCTGAGCGGTCTGGTGACGATGCTCTCCGTTGCCGCCAGCTGGAAAGTTCAGCACAAGGCCAAGCTCTATTTCGGCTTGCTCCTCGTGCAGGCGGCCGCCCAGGCCCTCGTGTTTCTTTCTCAGGATTTCCTTCTCTTCTTCCTGGCATGGGAACTGGAATTGGTTCCGGTGTACCTGCTGATCGCCATCTGGGGAGGCCAGAACCGACAGTATGCGGCAACAAAATTCATCCTTTACACCGCTCTGGCATCACTGCTGATCCTGATCAGCGGACTTGCTCTGGCTCTGTCAGGCGATCACTTCACCCTCAACCTGACTGAACTCGCGGCACGCTCGCCTGGCGGCACGTTCGGACTCCTCTGTTATCTCGGATTCCTGGTGGGCTTCGGCGTGAAACTGCCGATGTTCCCCCTGCACACATGGTTGCCCGATGCGCACGGGGAAGCCAATGCCCCCGTGTCAATGCTGCTGGCCGGAGTGCTCCTGAAAATGGGCGGCTACGCCCTGCTGCGCTTCAACGTGCAGATGCTTCCGGAGGCCCACCTGGTGCTTGCTCCGGCCCTGATCATTCTCGGAATCGTCAACATCATCTATGGCGCGCTGAACGCCTTCGCCCAGGACAATGTCAAGCGCAGGATCGCCTGCAGCTCCGTGAGTCACATGGGTTTCGTGCTGGTTGGGATCGGCGCAATCGATGCCCTCAGCATCAGTGGCGCCATGCTGCAGATGATCAGCCACGGCTTGATCGCCGCCGCGATGTTCTTCGTCACCGGCAGCTTCTACGAACGCACCAAAACCCTGTCGATTCCCAACATGGGTGGTCTCGCGAAGGTGCTGCCGATCACCTTCGCCTTCTTCCTGGCCAGCTCGCTGGCCTCCCTTGCCCTGCCGGGCATGAGTGGATTCATCAGCGAAATCACCATTTTCCTCGGGGTCACCAGTCAGACCACCTTCACCACGGGCTTCCGCGTGATCACGATCGTGGCGGCGGCCATCGGTCTTGTGCTCACGCCGATCTATCTGTTGTCGATGTGCCGCCGTGTGTTCTTCGGGCCAAGAATTCCGGCGCTGGCCTTCGTCGGCGACATGAATCCACGGGAACTCGTGATCGGCCTCACATTGCTGGTGCCAACGCTGACCATCGGCATCTGGCCGCGCGTTGCGATGGACGTCTACGAAGCCTCCACCGATGCTCTCGCCGACACGCTTTCAACCCATAGCCTGATCGCGCTCCATCATCTTCTGCCGCTGGGCTGAAGCGACCGGCATGACCACCCTCAGCCAGCCTGCAATCCTCAAGGGTGCGGGCCTTCCTGACTACCAGGCGATCACGCCTGAACAGGTCAACAGCCACATTCCAGGTCTCTTGAAGGATCTCGAGGATGCCTTCAGCGCGCTGGAAGTGAGCCTTGAGAAAGACCTTTCGTCGGGCGCAGCCATTCGCTGGGAGGCGGTGATGCCCTCTCTCCAGTCCATCGGCGAGAGGCTCCGCTGGAGCTGGGGGGTGGTGACCCACCTCAACGCGGTCTGCAACAGCCCTGAACTGCGCGAAGCCCATGCAGCCCAGCAGCCGGAAGTGGTGCGCTTCAGCAATCGCCTCGGACAGAGCCATGTGCTGCATCAGGCCCTGACCCAGCTTCGTTCTCAGCCGGCGGCCCCCCTCGATCAGGCACAGATCCGGATCATCGATGCGGAGCTTCTGTCCATGAAGCAACGGGGCGTGGGACTTCAAGGTGAGGAGAGAGACGCCTTCAACAGAGCCAGCGAGCAGTTGGCGGAGCTCTCGACCACCTTCAGCAACCACGTTCTTGATGCCACCCAGGCCTGGAGCCTGGTGCTGCACGAACGCGGTGACGTCGCCGGCCTTCCCCAGCGTGCTCTCGAGACCCTGGCAGCGGCAGCGAGGGACGCCGGAGATCGGCACCGCGACGGAAGCGAAGCCAGTGGAGAACGGGGGCCCTGGCGCATGGGCCTCGACATGCCGCGCTACATCCCTTTCGTGACCCACTGCGACAACCGTGCGTTGCGAGAACAGGCCTACAGAGCGCATGTGGGACGGGCGAGTAGCGGTGAACTGGACAACAGCGAACTGATCGAAACGATTCTCGAGCTGCGTGCGGACCAGGCCCATCGCCTGGGATATGCCCATTGGGCTGATCTGAGCCTGGCCAGCAAAATGGCCGAGACCGTGGAGTCCGTTGAGGCGCTGCTTGAAGAACTGAGAACTGCAGCGAAACCGGCAGGCGAGACAGAGATCGAAGCCCTGAAAGCCTGTGCAAGGCGACAGGGCGCTCCCGAGGCGGATGACTTCCAGCCCTGGGATGTCTCTTACTGGGCTGAAAAGCTCCGCCTGGAGAAGTTTGACCTTGATCAGGAGGCCTTACGGCCTTGGTTCCCGCTTCCACAGGTGCTGGATGGTCTCTTCGGCCTGTGTTCTCGACTCTTCGGCATTCAGATCCATGCCGCCGACGGTGAGGCGCCGGTCTGGCATCCGGATGTGCGCTTCTTCCGCGTGGAGGACCGGGATGGCACACCCCTGGCTGCCTTCTACCTGGACCCCTACAGCCGTCCCGCCAGCAAGCGGGGAGGGGCGTGGATGGATGAGTGCCTCAATCGCTCACGCAACGCATCCGGAGAGATGACGTTGCCGGTGGCCTACCTGATCTGCAATCAGACCCCACCCAACGGGGAGACCCCGAGTCTGATGAGCTTCGAGGAGGTTGAGACCCTGTTCCACGAATTCGGCCATGGGTTGCAGCACATGCTGACCACGGTGGATTACCCCCAGGCCGCGGGCATCAACAACGTGGAATGGGACGCCGTCGAGCTTCCCTCACAGTTCATGGAGAACTGGTGTCTGGACCGCAATACCCTGATGGGCATGGCCCGCCACTGGCAGACCGGTGCGCCCCTGCCGGAAGCCGACTACCGGAAGCTGCAGCAGGCGAGGACGTTCATGGCCGGTTGCGCCACCCTCAGGCAGGTGCACTTCGCACTCACGGATCTGCGCCTGCACAGTCAGTGGTCCAAGCAGCTGGGGATCTCTCCGGACGGACTTCGCCGGCAGCTCGCACCGTCCACAACGGTGATTCCCCCCATTCCTGACGATCGGTTTCTCTGTGCCTTCGGTCATATCTTCGCCGGTGGGTACTCCGCTGGCTATTACTCCTACAAATGGGCGGAAGTGCTCAGCGCCGATGCCTTTTCCGCCTTCGAGGAGGTCGGGCTTGATCAGGACGACGCCGTACAGACCACGGGACGTCGTTTCCGGGAGACCGTTCTCAGTCTCGGCGGCAGCCGCTCACCGTCCGAGGTCTACAGATCCTTCCGAGGTCGAGACGCAAGCACCGAAGCACTGATCCGTCATTCAGGACTGGCCTCTGCCGGAGCCAACTGAGTCCTGGATGTTCTGCCTGAGGATGCAGCTCACCGCTGTATCCAGGGCGCAGGGGTGGCGGATCAACTGCCGGTGGGTCAGAACGGCAACGGCCTTGTGCTCACCCGCCGGCAACACCGCTCTCCAGCCTGGGGTCACCATCAGATCCCATGGGGAGTAAAGGCTGATGCAGTCCACCCCAGCCAGTTTGTGCGCCTCGGCATTCAGGTGCACCAGCAGGTCACTGCCGCGTTTCATCTCCGCAATCCCCGCAAGGGGCCAACGGGGAATCCACTGCGCGGTGAAAGTGCCCTCCTGGGGACTACCCAGACTGATGAAACGACGACAGCGGGATGCTCCGCCGAGATCCTGAAGCCAGATGCGGCTGATGACACCTCCCATCGAAAATCCGAGGAGGTCGATCTCGTCGACGCCCAGGTGAGAGTGGATGAAACGATCGAGCTGCAGAGCAAGATCACGCAGGGACACGGCACCGAATCGGTGCGGCAGAGCAGGGGTCAGGCAAGGCACACCCCGAGGCGCGAGACGTTGCACCAGCGGGGCAAAGAGTTTGGGTGTATCCCAGAGCCCATGGACGAGAACGACAGGCCGGGGATCCTTCACACCGACCAGTAACGATGGCGCTCGACGGCGACAGTGCCGGCGAAGCCCGGAATCGGAGCAGCACATTTCCGCAACAGAACCCGCATACCGATCGCGCCATAGATGGATTCCAGTCGGTCCAGCACACAGTCGCTGAAGTGCTCGATCGTCTGGCAGTTCAGCCGGCGGGCAAGGTCCTGCACAGCCTGCACCGCGAGGCTGTAGTCAGCCGTGGCAGCCAGGTCATCGGATCGCGCTGCCTCGCTGAGGTCAAGACGCAGCGTCAGA
>WTHL01000240.1 GCA_011523155.1 Synechococcus sp. PL34863bin_39
GCTGCCATTCCGCCAGCAGTGGATCGTCTGCATTCACCAGAAAGGTGTGGTCGAAATGGTCGCGCAATTGCTGTTCCAGGGGTTTGAGACTGGAAAAATCCACCACGAAGCCACAGGCATCCAACCCGGTGGCGGCAAACCAGACCGTGAAGCTGCGGCTGTAACCATGCACAAATCGGCAGTGGCCTGGATGGTTCCACTGTCTGTGACAGCAGGGATACCCCTCAAACTGCTTTGAGCAGGTGAACGCGGAGGGAGGCACGACAGGCACTGGAGACTCTGGGACGGTACTGCGGGAGGATCAGGACATGAGATCTGCGTGCCCCAAGGTCTGATGCAGCCCCTGAGTTCCGAGTTCATCGACCACCTCCGTTTTAACGACGCAGGCCTGATTCCCGCTGTCGCCCAGGACTGGCTGGATGGGGCCGTGCTGATGCAGGCCTGGATGAACCGCGATGCCATCGAACGCACACTCAGCAGCGGTGAGGTTCATTACTGGAGTCGATCCCGCCAGGAGCTCTGGCACAAGGGGGCCACAAGCGGACATACCCAGAGGCTCGTGGGACTTCGGTACGACTGCGATGCCGATGTGCTGCTGCTGACCATCGAACAGACCGGAAATGTGGCCTGCCATACCGGGGCCCGGAGCTGCTTCTATGACGACAGTGAAGAGCCCACCGCGGGGGGTGCCGATGCCCTCCAACCCCCCGCTGACGTCTGCACCGAACTGTCCCGTGTGATCGAAGGACGGCGGGACACTCCCGAGGAAGGGAGTTACACCAACAAACTCCTGGAGGGGGGCGACAACCGGATCCTCAAGAAGATCGGGGAGGAGTGCGCAGAATTTGTGATGGCCTGCAAAGACGACGATGGGTCCGAAATCGCAGGCGAAGCGGCCGACATCATCTTTCACCTTCAGGTTGCCCTTGCGCACCATGGTGTGAGCTGGCGCCAGGTGCAGAACGTGCTCGCCAAGCGCCGGGGCGCCCCACGACGTCACTGATCCGGCGCGCTGCTCACGCCAGGGGGCTGCAGCTGCCCGAAACGCGTTGGCTGCTGCCGAAGCCATTCAAAAGTGAGACGGTCGCGATCACTGAGGTCGATCACGGGCACGGAGGTCTGAGCAATTGCCAGGGCATCACTCGGATCATCGCTGTGCCCCCACAGACCGAAGGCGTGACCCAGTTCATGCAGGGCGGTGGCCTGAAGCACGGAGGCTCTGAGCTCAGGCGAGATCAGAACCCGAAGCCGCGGTTCAAGGCGCCAGAGACCAGCGCGACGCACCTCCAGAGTCTCCAGAAGAGCCCTTCCGTTACTCGCGCGCCATCCCTGGCTGAGATGCCTGAGCGGGGGACGCCGCCGCTCGATGCGCAGATGGGCTCGCTCCGGATCGCCCACACGAACGATCGGAACCAGATCCGCCCAGGTTCGCAACGCTGCATCAACGGCAGTCGACCAGCGCTGCTCCCAGCGATCGGATGAAGGCATGGATGGCGACTCAAACCAGACGCACCAAACCGGCAGCACGGGAGGTCCGAAACGCGTCACGGAGAGGCGACCGGCGTAGCCAGGCAGATCGGTGGCATCGATCCTGCGGAAGCTGAGGTCGACGGTGCGAATGGCCTGGGCCGGCGGGCAGGGATCAGGTGTCATCCATGCATGCGTTGGAGCTTGACCTCAGACGCTCGGGAGACCGACACCCCGAGCCATGAGGGTGGCCAGGAGAGGAATCAGAGCAAAACCCACCAGTTCAATGTTGATGATCCATCCGAGACGAGCGGCAAGGGCTTCGGACACCTTTGGAAGCTCACCCTTACGGAGGGGGATGGCCCAGAGCACATAGGTGATCGTGGGATAGAGCGACAGGCCTCCCACGGAGAGGTAGAGGCCCACCTTCCACCAGAACAGGGGATTCGTTGTGTAGAACTCGCTGCCCTGACCGAAGTACAGCACCCGGAAGATTCCGCTCACCAGCAGCGCCAGCGCTGCCATCCCGTACACCACGTCGGTGATGACCATGACGGTGGCCGTCCGGCGATCGGGATCCGGCCGAATCAAACGACGCTCCACCACGAGGGCGGCGAAACAGAGCATGAAGCTCAGGTAATGGACATAGGCAACCCCGGCGCCTTTCGCAATCTCGGGCGTCAGCACAGTGGCCAGCGTCATAGGTCTTTGTGGAGTCAGTTGACGGTAGCGAGACAGCGAGACCTCCGGACAGGGCACTGACAATCCAGAGGGGACATTCAGCTCAAGAGATCGGCGAGCGAAAAGAACGAAAACAAGAATAAAAAAGCAAAACGGAATAGCGGACAAAACATTAATTCCGCAGTCTTTCTTACACCTTCCTGGCGAAATCGTTTTCGCCCTAGCTTCAAAAAAGACAAGGGTTGGTGTGATGGTGAGTTCCCTGAGCGCATTCCTCGGCGAAATTGGTCGACATCAACTTCTGACGCCGGAACAGGAACTGACGATGGGGCGGAAGGTCCAGGCCATGGTATCGATCACGGAGCGGTGTCTGCTAGCCGGTGGAAGCGGTCCCGCCTGCAACTACAGCGAGGAGGAGAAACGCATCATCAGAAAAGGGGAGAAGGCTAAGAATCAGATGATCACCGCCAACCTGCGTCTGGTGGTGAACCTGGCCAAGCGCTATCAGGGCAAGGGACTGGATCTTCTTGATCTGATTCAGGAAGGCACCCTCGGACTCACCCGCGCCGTTGAAAAATATGACCCCACCAGGGGCCACCGTTTTTCCACCTATGCCTACTGGTGGATTCGCCAGGGACTGAACCGGGCGCTCTCAACCCAGAGTCGAACGATCCGCATCCCTGTCAACGTCAACGAGAAGCTCACAAAATTACGGGCTGCAAAAGCGCGGTTGATGCAGCGCAATGGCCAGGCAGCAACTCCGGACCAACTGGCCACGGCCATGCAGATCTCCCGGTCCGAAGTGGATGATCTCCTGGGCTGCGAACTGCGCAGCGTGACGGTCAGTCTGCAGGGAATTGTCAAATCAAAATCCGATCCCTCGGAATTGGTGGACGTGCTGCCGAGCGATGAACTGCCTCCGATGGAACAGGCTGAAATCGCTGAACGCACGGCATCCGCCTGGAAGCTGCTCGACAAATCCAATCTCACTCCGAAAGAGCGCACCGTTGTGATGCTTCGGTTCGGACTGGATGGCTCCAACGAATGGCGCACACTCGCTGAAGTAGCGCGTCATATGGGATGCAGTCGTGAATATTGCCGGCAAGTCGTCCAAAGAGCACTGCGCAAACTGCGCAAGACAGGCATTCAGAGCGGCGTGATCGAGGCGCGGGCGGAGGTCTGAGGGCGACACTGAACGGCATCAGGCCCGAACGCTCCAGCCATGGGAGACCACACCGCCTTTCAGGACCAGGTTGTCGATGCGGAGGTGATCGACAGTTCCGTGATCGACGAGAGCGCTCTGATCAGGTTGCTGCAACGGGCGGGCCGCAGCGTGGCTCGACCCGCCCTTGAGGTGCTGGAGCTTCTGATGGATACCGGCACACCTCCCCGGGCGCGGCTGACTCTGCTGGCTGCTCTGACATACCTGGTGATGCCGGTGGATCTGATTCCGGACCTCCTTCCCGTGGCGGGCTTCAGTGACGACCTTGTGGCGCTCACGGCGGTGATCGGCCTGAGCCGCCAACACCTCACCGACGCCATCAGACTTCGGGCGCAACGCAAACTGGATCGGTGGTTTCCCCCGGTCCGAACCGATCCCTGACACCGATGAGCCAATGGAATCCTGCGATGGAAGAGGAGCTGGTGGTCGTCCTCAAGGATTGGCTGAAACAGCAAGGACGAACCCAGGCTGACCTGCGCCGCAGCCTGCATGCAGCGTCAACACGCATGCCTGCGTTGCTTGAAGTGCTCGAACGGGATCATCGCAAGGGAGGACTGGCCGCACTCGCATCACGGCTGTGCGCGATCGAAGCTGATTGGCGGCAGACCCCCGGGAGCGAAGCGTCATCAGGACGCCCGGGTGCAGAACCTGACCCAGATCCCTTCGGTCAGCTTGACCTGCTCCTCCAGGAAATCCGCGACGATTCCGTCAGCTGAGCGAAATCCATTGCAAAGTGTGGGGAGTTGTTGTCCAGTCGTGTCGCTCGGAACTGTCCACAAGACCGTCGGAATGACCCTCATCGGGCTGTCTGCCATGGCAGGGGTGCCGGGGTTGGCTCAAACCGAAACCTGGCTGCTCGGCCCCGACAGCCGTACCGGCAAGGAGAGCCGTGTGGTTCCCACCGATTGCGTCAAGGGAGAGGACGGATCCGTGACCTGCGACACCAAAATTGAAAATCCCCCAGGCGACACCCCAGCGCGCCCCTACTACCAGCCCTTCAGCAACTGAATCTGATTCGTGCCATTGCCTCGCCGAACCTGGCCCCCGTTTCTGAAGGTCGTCGACGCCGCCGAGCAGAAGGTGGCCAAGGTGCTCACAGTGATCACTGCGGTGGTGATCGCAGCAGCACTCGTGCAACTCATCCTGCGCGTCGGGGCAGAACTGATCAGCCCGCAACCCGCAAACTGGCTCGGTGACGGCCTGATCAAGGTGCTTGGTGACCTTCTGACAGTTCTGATCGCGCTGGAAGTGCTCCAGAACGTCACGAGCTACCTGCGCCGCCATGTGGTGCAACTGGAATTGGTGCTGGTCACGGCGCTGACAGCCGTGGCGCGAAAGGTGATCGTCCTCCCTGCAGGATCGGAAAACAAACCACAGCTTCTGATCGGGCTCGGTGTTGCCTCCATCGCTCTGGCAGGTGCCTACTGGCTGGTGATGCGCGCCAACCCGATCAGACAGAGGGATCAGTCATCCCACCAGTAAAAGGCCAGCCACAGCGTGCCTGGATCGCAATCCGTTCTCACCACGCGATGACGCCGACCGGGCGGCAGATAGAGGCCATCCCCGGTACAGAGATCAAGGGTCTGCATTGGGTCAGCAACCTCAAGCTGAGCGCTGCCCCGAAGCAGCGTCAGCCATTCGTGCTCCCGCTGGTCGTACCAGAAGCCTGAAGGACTTGAGGAACCACACGAATGGATCAACTCCAGTCGCCAGCTGCGGCCTGACTGAAGCTCACGGATGGATTCAGCACCCTGCCCAGGCGAGGGTTCCCGGAGCAGGGGTTCCACCGACACACCACCGACTGGCCCGCCGGTCAACGAAGGACGTGGTGATGCCCCCTCATGCCGTACCGCGTCATCGCCCCAGCGCCTGCCGATGTCATACCCCCAGAGCTGTGCCAGCTGCACAACCTGATTGTGATCTGCACAGGCCGCGAAGGCGGCGCGGCGGCGCGGGTCCTGGTCGAGAGAGGTGACCAGGGCGTTCAGCTGCTGCACCTTGTGCAGAAATCGCTGCAGATCGGCTTCCGCCACCCCCTTCTCCAGAGCCTCAGCCCGATCCTGGCAAACAAGGACCGAATCGCGACAGCGGCATGCGGTAAAAGGGCCAAGCTTGGATCCGCGCAGAGCTGCGAAGAGGCTCCTTAGCGGCGGACAAGGACAATGGGTGCAGTGCAGTCAAACGTCATGGGTTGTCGTCAGCATCCGGTGTCCGAAGTCGTGCATTCGCTGGTCCTGGGGACCACCTGCATCGCCTTGATGATGCTCTGTCTGATCACGGCACCAGCTGGCAGTGAAGCCCTGCAGGCCGATGGTGAAGCTCTGTTCAATCACAACTGCGCCGGTTGTCACATCAACGGAGGCAACATCATCCGACGCGGACGAACGCTCAAGCGCGCTGCTCTGGAGCGCAACGGTCTCGACAGTGTCGATGCGATTGCGCGGGTGGCCCGGGAGGGAATCGGCCAGATGAGTGGCTATGGCGACGCTCTCGGACCCAACGGCGACCAGATTGTTGCCGAATGGATCTGGGAACAGGCTCAGAATGCCTGGACCCACGGATAAACATCAATGGCGGTCCAGATTCCCTCACGCCAGTAGACATCGTCTTCAAGCAGCTGACGCACATCTGCGCAGGTCGACGCTTCAAAGATTCCGAAGACATGCGTACTGCCTTCTGTTGGGCCGAGCGTGATCAAAGTGCCCTCATCCTTAAGAACCTTCAGACGCGCAAGATGCTCATCACGAAAGGGCGTGCGCTTCTCAAGCGCGTTCTGGCAATACGTCCCCCAGAGAACAAAACGGGCCATTAACGACAACAACTGCTGACGAACAAGGGTAATCGAATTGTCAATGGCATAACGAAAGACTCAATGGCTATGGTCAAAGAAGAATCATTGGGAGCGTAATCATGCTGACCGGAAGTGATCTTTTAAACAAGGTCAAGGAACTTGGCGATGCGAGCAAGTCTGATCTGGTACGCGCCTGCGGATATCGTTCCACCAAGAAGGATGGTGGGGAGCGTCTTAATTTCACAGCGTTTTACGAGGCCCTGCTTGTCGCCAAAGGGGTCAACCTCAGCAGCGGTGGATCAAGTGGTGGCGTCGGAAAAGGGGGACTCAAATTGTCGTACATCGCCACCGTGCAGGGAAACGGGAACCTGCTAATCGGTAAGGCTTACACCGCAATGCTGGATCTGACGCCCGGCGACGAGTTCGAGATCAAACTCGGACGCCAGCAGATCAGACTCGTGCCTGCAGGAGCAAACGACGACGACGCGTAAGCGTCAGTCAGCAGCGCGGCGTAACTGACGGCAGAATTCGCCCGCATCGGCGGCAGCTGCGCCAGGAGCTGAGGCTGCGATCCGCTTGACCAACGCACTGCCCACAATGGCGCCTGCCGCTCCCCAGGACTTGACCTGGGCGACCTGATCCGGCCCCGAGATGCCGAAGCCAACGGCCACGGGAATCGGGCAACATGCCTTCAAGGTCTGCACCAGCGAAGAGACCCGACCTTCAAGACTGGTCCGCTCTCCAGTGACTCCCGTCACACTGACCAGATAGGTGAAGCCGCGGCTGGAGGCAGCAATGCGCTGCATGCGGTCCGGGGGTGTGGTGGGCGCCACCAGCAGCACCAGATCCAGCCCATGGGCCCTGGCCAAGGGCGACAGGCGCTCCGCCTCTTCGAGGGGCAGGTCCGGAACCACCAACCCTGAGGCGCCGGCGGCTGCAGCCTCTGCAAAAAAGCGTTCCGCCCCTCGATTCAGAAGTGGATTGCTGTAAGTGAAGAGGATCACAGGGATGGTGAGCCTGTCCTTGAGGCCGGTCAGCATCTCAAGCACACGCGCAGGTGTGGCCCCGGCGTCGAGGGCGCGCTGGGCCGAGGCCTGAATCACCGGGCCGTCGGCCAGAGGATCGCTGTAGGGAATGCCCAGTTCCACCATGTCGGCGCCATTGGCCTGAAGGCTGAGCAGAACATCGGCAGTGGTGGCCAGATCAGGATCCCCAGCCATCAGAAAGGGCATCAATGCCATCTTTCCCTCCTGCTGAAGGCTCGCGAAACGTGACGCGATCGGCGACATGGATTCAGTCACGTTCACTGCAGAGCTGATCATGGAAAGCGAAGGAGAGCCGGTGGGACGCAGCGTGTGCACTGCGGGAGCCTACGGGTCAGGGGTGGATTCAGGCGAGAGCTGTTCCAGCAGTGCCTGTTGCTCATCGGGACTCAAGGCGTCGAAGCGCTCCTGAAGCTG
The DNA here is from genome assembly GCA_011523155.1 of Synechococcus sp. PL34863bin_39. Next base: position 7,622 of record WTHL01000240.1, read on the forward strand.
AGCATCAGTGATCTGGTCATACTCCTCTCTGTACCTGCGACGCTGCTCCATGTAGGTCATGTTGCCGGTGACGACCCTGAACAGGTAGGAGCCTGTCCAGAGCACCACAATCACGACGAGAACTGCTTCCGCTGCAATCCCGGCAGAGGCCCCCTCAAATCCGACAGCGTTGAACACGCCATAGCCCACTCCGCCCAGCACAAGGACCAGCAGACCCACCAGGAGGACGTTCAGACGACTCAAGGGATCAGACCTCGCCCTGGCCCTGCAGGCGGAAATTGAGGAACGGCGCGAACACGATCATGCCGGGGAAAAACAGAAACACCAGGCCGTAGATCAGGAGCCTCTCCAGCTTGTCCATCCGGTGCCAGCGTTTGTTCATCCAGAAGAAGAGTGCGAGAGGCACCACCACCAGGTAAAGCCCGCCGAGGACGGCATAGGCGGCAAGCACGAGCAAGGTCTCTGTGCTGACCAACGTGGTGAGGGCTTCCGGCAACACGGGTCTCCCGTTGAATGATTGAAATCTAAGATGCCGTGCATGGCTCTGACTGGGCCAGTGCCGCCGGGGGCATGGCGGAATTGGTAGACGCACGCGACTTAAAATCGCTTGTCCCGAAAAGGACGTGGGGGTTCAAGTCCCCCTGCCCCCATTGCCTTGTTTGTCCATCCACTGCTCGCGTGGAGACCAGGGGAGACGTTCCCATCGGCACGGGATGGCTAGCCATCCACGATGGAGGTGATGCTCCAGGGCAGTGTTTCCCGCGCATGGAAGAGCACTGGGACCTGGTCGGGAGGAAGAGCGGACTTGGCATGGTCCGATACCCCCTCCGGCTGGAGGCGTGCGGGAATCTCCTGCGGGATGCGCTCAAGCGTCACTGTCCCCTGGTTCAGAGGCAGACCGTAGAACCGGGGTCCATGCACGCTGGCGAAGCCCTCGAGATGCGCAAGCGCGTCCTCCTGCTCGAACAGGGTGGCGTAGCTCTCGAGTGCGTGGAGCGCATTGAAGATCCCGGCACAGCCGCAGGCGGATTCCTTGCCCTTCCTGGGGTGAGGTGCGGAATCCGTGCCCAGAAAGAAACACGCCTGTCCACCCGTGGCGGCCTTGACGAGGGCGCGGCGATGGCTTTCGCGCTTGATCACCGGGAGGCAATAGAAATCGGACCTCAGGCCGCCGGCGAACATCGCATTGCGATTCAGGTGCAGGTGGTGCGGTGTGATGGTCGCCGCAAGCTGAGGGCCACCACTGGAGACATAATCGACAGCCTGCTTGGTGGTGATGTGCTCGAGCACCACTTTCAGGCCCGGATGGCGCTGGCGCAGTGGAATCAGATGCCGCTCGATGAACACTGCTTCACGGTCGAAGATGTCGACATCGGGGTCCGTGACCTCACCGTGCACCAGCAGCGGCATTCCGAGCGACTCCATGGCCTCGAACAGCGGCGCAATCGCCTCAAGGTCTGTCACGCCTGAGGCGGAGTTGGTCGTGGCGTTCGCCGGATAGAGCTTGGCGGCTGTGAACACTCCGTCCCGATACCCGCTCTGGAGAACCGCTGGGTCGAGGTCATTGGTGAGGTATGCCGTCATCAACGGCGTGAAGGACGCAGTCGCGGGCAGAGCCGACACAATCCTGTCCCGGTAGGCGACGGCAGCCTCCACCGTTGTGATCGGAGGTCTGAGGTTCGGCATCACGATGGCGCGAGCGAAGACCCTTGCCGTAGCAGGCAGAACAGCCTCGAGCATCGCGCCATCCCTGAGATGCACATGCCAGTCATCAGGGCGACGAAGGGTCAGACGGGATGGCGATGCCATAGGCGGAGGTTGAACGATCAGTTGAGACCGGCCACAGCGAGACGCAGAGCCTCACAGCGATCCGTGGTGATGGACTGCTCTGGGAGCTGCTCCAGCAGCTTCAGCTTCTCAAGCCGTTTGCGGGTGGCGCCGGGCTGAAGCACCAGATGAACGGATCGCCCCACCTCGATGGCCTCCTTGATGGCGTTCTCCAGAGCCAGGGACGCCGTCACCCCGAGGTGGGACACCTCATGGAGATCAAACACGACAGCCTCACAATCCACGATCGCGTTGTGCTCACGGGAGATGGCCTTCGCAACTCCGAAGATCATCGGACCCGCCAGCTGGAAGAGCAGAACCCGTCCCGAGGCCTGATCAATGAGCTGCTGCTCCTCGGCGGACAGCTCGATATCGTCGTCCGTCGTGCTGATGGTCTTGACCCGCTTCGACTGCAGGGCGCTCATGCGATCGATCGTCAGCACGTTGGCCACGAACACGCCGATGCCCACCGCTGCGATCAGATCCACGAGCACGGTGAGTGCGATCACCCCGTAGGTGATCAGAGCGGCCTTCAGCGACAGGTGATGGGCACGCCTGAGGAAATCCCAGTCAATGATGTCGATACCGACCTTGAGGGCGATGCCGGCCAGAACCGCCAGGGGGATCTGGGATGCAAGCGGTGCCGCGACGAGCACGACAACCATCAGAATCACCGCTCTGATGATCCCGGAGAGAGCCGAACGACCGCCGGCCTGAATGTTCACAACCGTTCCCATGGTGGCGCCGGCACCGGGAAGTCCTCCGAACAGGCCGGACGCGATGTTGGCCAGGCCCTGGCCGACCAGCTCCTTGTTGGAATCGTGCTCAGTGCGGGTGAGGCTGTCAGCCACAACGGATGTGAGCAGGGCATCGATACAACCCAGCATTCCAAGCACCGCGGCATCAACGAACATCAGGCTCAGCCGCCCACCGTCGAAGCGCGGCATCTGTGGAGTGGGCAGTTGGGCCGAGAACTCACCGATCACGGCAAGATCAAGTTCCTTCGGCAGCAGGGTGTAAAGAGCAGTCCCCACCACCAGTGCCAGCAGCTGGGGAGGACAGAATTTCTTCAATGCCCCCGGCGTGAACCAGAGGATGGCCACGGTGACGACCGCCAGAGCAAGCTCAGGCGTATCGACGTTGGTCACCAGATCTGGAATGCGGGCAATGGTTCCCCGGACACCTCCCTGGGCGTCCTGGCCCAGGAACGCCGGCAGCTGAAGGATCACCAGAATCGCGCCAATGCCTGACATGAACCCGGAGATCACCGTGTAAGGCATCTGGGTCACGTAGCGACCGAGCCTGAACACCCCGAAAAGGATCTGGAACAGGCCCGCCAGAATGACGACGGTGAAGGCCATGGCCATGGCGGTCTCCTTGTCGGGAGCCGTGGCGGTCAGGCTGATGATCACCGAGGTGAACACCACGGTCATGGGCCCTGTGGGCTCGGAGATCAGGGTGGGCGTTCCTCCGAAGAATGCGGCCACGAGACCGATGATCACGGCTCCCCAGAGGCCGGGGCCCGGATCCCCTGTGGCAGCCACACCAAAGGCGAGCGCCATGGGCAGCGCCACAACAGCTGCCGTCAGACCACCGAAGGCGTCCCCCTTGATGTTCTGGGTGCTGATGCGATTCA
>WTHL01000281.1 GCA_011523155.1 Synechococcus sp. PL34863bin_39
CCCATGGTCCGGCGTCCCGTGCCGCCCTTCACCACCAGCACTCTTCAGCAGGAGGCGAACCGCAAGCTGCGTCTCTCCGCCAGGGAAACGATGCGCTGCGCCCAGGGCCTCTACGAGCGCGGTTTCATCACCTACATGCGGACGGATTCCGTTCATCTCTCCGATCAGGCGATCACGGCGGCGCGCTCCTGCGTTGAATCCCGTTATGGCAAGGAGTACCTCAGCAAATCGGTGCGCCAGTTCAGCACCAAGTCGCGCAATGCCCAGGAGGCCCACGAGGCGATCCGCCCTGCCGGTGAAAGCTTTCGCGCTCCCTCGGACACCGGCCTGGACGGCAGGGATCTCGCGCTCTACGAGTTGATCTGGAAGCGCACGGTGGCCAGTCAGATGGCCGAGGCCCGTCTGACCATGCTCTCGGTGGACCTCGCCGTTGCCGAGGCCCGGTTCAGGGCGAACGGCAAACGCATCGATTTCCCCGGTTTCTTCCGGGCCTATGTGGAAGGCAGTGATGATCCCGACGCTGCGCTCGAGGGGCAGGAGGTGCTTCTGCCAGCCCTGCGCAGCGGCGATGCCCCCACGCCCAAGGAGGTGGACGCGGTCGGTCACCAGACCCAGCCTCCGGCACGTTTCAGCGAAGCATCGCTGGTGAAGATGCTCGAGAAGGAAGGTATCGGGCGGCCTTCCACCTACGCCAGCATCATTGGCACCATCGTGGATCGGGGCTACGCCACGCTCCAGAGCAATGCCCTCACACCAAGCTTCACCGCCTTCGCTGTGACGGCCCTGCTTGAGGAGCATTTCCCCGATCTCGTGGATCCCGGTTTCACCGCGCGGATGGAGAACACCCTCGATGAGATTTCCCACGGGAAGGTGCAGTGGCTGCCCTATCTCGAGGGATTCTTCAAAGGGGACGAGGGCCTGGAGCACCAGGTGCAGCAACGGGAAGGGGACATCGACGCCGGTGCATCACGCACCGTCGACCTGGAAGGCCTGCCCTGCGTGGTGAGAATCGGCCGCTTCGGGGCCTACCTGGAGTCGAAGCGGGTTGGTGATGACGGTGAGGAAGAACTCCTTAAAGCCACCCTGCCCAGGGAGATCACGCCTGCTGATCTCGACGCGGAGAAGGCGGAACTGATCCTCAAGCAGAAAGCTGACGGTCCGGAAGCCCTCGGAGAAGATCCCGAAACCGGTGACCTCGTCTATCTGCTGTTCGGGCAGTACGGCCCTTATGTTCAGCGCGGCCAGGTGAGCGACGAGAATCCCAAGCCCAAGCGGGCGTCGCTCCCGAAGGGCGTCAAGCCCGAAGATCTCAGCCTGGATGACGCACTGGGCCTGCTTCGTCTGCCGCGACTGCTCGGTCAGCACCCTGACGGCGGGAAGGTCCAGGCGGGTCTTGGTCGCTTCGGTCCCTACGTGGTCTGGGACAAGGGCAAGGGTGAAAAGGATTACCGCTCCCTCAAAGGTGAAGACGACGTTCTGGCCGTCGGTCTCAGTCGCGCCATGGAGCTCCTTGCGATGCCCAAGCGAGGACGCGGCGGACGAACTGCTCTCAAGGATCTGGGCAAACCCGAGGGCAGTGATGAAACGGTGCAGGTCTATGACGGCCCGTACGGGCTTTACGTCAAACAAGGCAAGGTCAACGCTTCGCTGCCTGAGGGCAAAGGTGCCGATGACGTGACGCTGGAGGAGGCGGTTGCGTTGCTCGAAGCGAAGGCCGCTTCGAAAAAGAGTTCACGCAAAAAGGCCGGAACCACCAAGAAAACGGCTGCCAAGAAACCCGCCGCCAAGAAACCGGCAGCCAAGAAGCCTCCGGCAACCACCAAGACCGGCCGGCTCCGGGCCAGTGCTGTCCGGGTGATCAAGCCCGGAGATGCCTGATGTCCCGGGCCAGTGCCGCCCTTGGCCTCCTCGGTGTGGTGCTGCTGCAGGCCTGCAGCAGCACCACACCTCTGGGGCAGCGGTTGGCGGAGAGCTTTGATCCTCCGGCGGCATCCACGCCGGCCACGCCTCGCGATCAGAGCCCGCCTGCCCAGGTGGATGCCCCGCGGTCCGCTGGCACACCCGATCCCACGCCTGCATCGCCACCCGTCAAGCCTGTGCCCATGGCTGACGATCAGCAACGGGATGACACCAGACGGCAGCAGTCCGCAGCACGCCCCGTTCCCAAGCCTTCCATCGCTCGTCAGCCCCTGCAGCCCTACCGGATCACCATCCGCCTTGCCGGCGCGGATCCCTCGGCTCCTGCTGAACTTGTCACCCGCACCCTGCGGGAGGCGGGCATCGGTTTTGAGGTCGAGACCATCGAACGGATTGCGCCCGGCGCCGTCCTTCAGGTGAGGCCGCAGGCGCCGGGAGCGGATCCTTGAACCGGCGCGATGGCACCGGCATGAGTCGCCGCCAGGCACTCCGCGTCATGGAGACCTCCTACCTGGCTGCAGCCGCGGGGCTGATCTGGCTGGCGCTTTACTACCTGCCGGTTGGCGGTGCCCTGTTCAGGCTGGCGTTGCCTCTCCCTCTGGCATTGCTGCTGCTGCGACGCGGTTGGAAAGCCGGGTTCGAAGGGGTTGTGTTGGTGGTGCTTCTGCTGGTGGCGCTGATGGGGCCGGTGCGTGGGCCCCTGGTGCTGTTCCCCTACGGACTTCTCTCCCTCTGGCTCGGCTGGTGCTGGTCGCGTCGTCTGAGCTGGTGGTTGAGCTGGTCCGTCGGAACCGTGATCGGCGCTGTCGGCTTTCTCGTCCGGGTGGTGGCCCTGTCGTTGCTCGTGGGAGAAAACCTCTGGGTTGTGATCACCCGCGCAGGCGACAGCATGCTCAATGGACTGATCAGCGCCCTCAATCACGCGTTGTCCTTGCTTCAG
>WTHL01000061.1 GCA_011523155.1 Synechococcus sp. PL34863bin_39
CGGCGACGTTCAGCTTGGGAAGCTGACATTCTACCACTGAATTACACCCGCATAAGGGCAGTTTATGTCACTGCCCTCCGCATTGTCCGGGAAGAATTGCTGCGTCTTTGCGTCAGCTGGCCAATGCCGCCGCGGTCGCGGCGACACCTGCACCCATGGTTGTTGTGTGAAGTCCCAGGGTTTGCAGTGTTGATTCGATGGCGGCCACCGCGGTCAGAACATCGCGATCGCAAACGAAGCCGAGGTGACCGATCCGGAACACCTGACCCTTGAGATGGTCCTGTCCTCCGGCAAGAAGGATGTCGAAATGCTCCTTCACCGCTTTGCGAAGCTGTTCGGCGTCAATGCCCTGCGGCGCAACCGCAGTGATGGCGGGACTGCCGTAGCCTTCCGCCGCATACAGGGACAGACCCATGGCCTTCATACCGGCCTGGGCTGCGGAACGGTGTCGGGCATGGCGACGGAAAATGGCTTCAAGCCCTTCGGCCTGCATCATCTCGAGCGCGGCCTCAAGGGCGAAATAGAGATTGACCGCAGGGGTGAAGGGGTTGCTGTTCTTGGCCGCGGTTTTCCTGTACGGACCGAGGTCCAGATAGAACTTGGGTAGGTCGGATCGTTCATAGGCCTCCCAGGCGCGGGAGCTCATAGCAACAAAGCTGAGTCCTGGCGGCATCATGTATCCCTTCTGCGAGCCGGATGCCACGACATCCAGTCCCCAGGCGTCCATGGGCACATTGGTGGCTCCAAGGCTGGTGACACAGTCGGCGATTGTCAGCGCCGTGCCGTGTGCCTTCACATGGCCGCTGATGGTTTCCAGATCGTTGATCACGCCCGTGGACGTCTCCGAGTGGGTCAGGATCACGGCCCGGATGGACTTGTCTGTATCGGCCTCGAGAGCTGTACGGAAGGCATCCGGGTCGAGGGGTTGTCCCCATTCGGCCTTGATCACCTCCACCTCGAGGCCGTAGGCCCTGGCGACCTTCACCCAGCGCTCGCCGAATTTTCCGTTGTCACCGCAAAGCACCCTGTCGCCGCGGCTGAGGGTGTTGATGATCCCGGCTTCCATGGCAGCCGTTCCGCTACCTGTGATCACGAGCACGTCGCTGGTGGTCTGGTGAAGCCAGCGGAGTTGCTCGGTGGTGCGCTTCACCACATCCTGAAACTCACCACTGCGATGGCCGATCGGGTGACGGCCCATGGCCTTGAGCACCGTCTCGGGTACCGGAGTCGGCCCGGGGATCATCAGGGTGAGCTTGTCCTGCACGGCCAGGGAATTGCCAATCCATCATCTTAAAAAATGGTCCTGACCCCCCTGGCCACCGGCAGGTCTGCATGGCTGAGTCCCCATCCCTTTCCCGCTCAGGTCTGACCCTGCCGATGTGGGTCGCTGCAGCGGCCCGCGCAGCGACGCAGCGCCTGGCGGAAGGGTCTGTTGTTCTTCAGCAGCCTCTGCTGCAGCCGGATGGTGCAGCAGAGGTCACTGTTCCGGTGCGGGCCGTGGCGGGTCTGGCTGACCAGATGCAGGTCCTGGCCATGGCGGTCTGTGATCCGGGTCCTGGCCTGGACCTCACCCGCGGCCTCGAGGTGTGGGTGCGGGTGGGCTGGTCGGCGAGGGCAGAACCATGGCTGGATCTGGTGGCGGGCGAGGGGGTGGGACGCTCGTCTGAGACCGGCCGCATCTGTCTCTCCGCATTCGCCCGGCAGCTGCTCGAGCTGAATCTGCGCTCGTTCGTGCCTGCGGATCGGGGGTTGCTGGTGGAGGTGGTGCTTCCCCGGGGGCGTGAGCTCGGGCAACGCACCAGCAACGAAGCCTTCGGTGTTGTTGAGGGCCTGGCCCTGATCGGCACCCAGGCCGAGGTGCAGGTCAGCGCATCTCCGGACCAGCTCCGGTCCTGTCTGGATCAGTTGAAGGCGCTGACATCGCGATCCGACTTCGGCGGAAGGATCACCCTGGTGATTGGGGAAAATGGCCGGGATCTGGCCTCTCAGCTCGGTCTTGATGACGTCTGTCCTTTGCTGAAAACCGGCAACTGGATCGGCCCGATGCTCGTGGCTGCCGCAGAGGCAGGGGTCGAACAGCTGCTGTTGTTCGGGTATCAGGGAAAACTGCTCAAACTGGCGGGAGGCATCTTTCACACCCACCACCATCTCGCTGACGGGCGTCTCGAGGTGCTGACCGCTCTCGCTGTCGATCTGGGTCTGCCGCTCGAGCAGCTTCGGATCCTTCGTGCTGCAGCTTCTGTGGAGGAGGCTCTGGCTGCGCTTCAGCAGACCATGTCTGCCGATGCCGAGAGTCTGCGAGCAGCCATGGCCAATGGTGTTGAGGAACGTGCCCTTGCCTACCTTCGCCGTTACGGAGACTGGCCCATGGAGGTGGGAGCGGTGCTCTTTGATCGCTCCAGGCAGAGCCGCTGGGCTGGTGCTCGTGCAGAAGCGCTGCTTGCAACCTGGCAGCTGAGCCTCTGAACCCCCTTCTCTACGCTGATGGATTGATGGTCGTCTGCCCGCGGCCCCACCTGAAGCGATGACACAGATTCAGCCTGATGGCCAGCGCAAGCCGGCGATTGTCATTCTTGACTTCGGTTCGCAGTATTCCGAGCTGATTGCGCGCCGTGTGCGCGAGACGGAAGTGTTCTCCCTTGTGCTCGGTTACAGCACATCTGCGGCTGAGCTGCGCGCGATGGCTCCTGCCGGGATCATCCTCAGTGGTGGGCCCAGCTCGGTCTACGCCGAGGGGGCTCCCCTCTGCGATCCGGAGATCTGGAACCTCGGGATTCCGGTGCTTGGGGTCTGCTACGGGATGCAGCTGATGGTGCAGCAGCTGGGTGGAGTTGTGGAGGCCGCCACGGGCAAGG
>WTHL01000155.1 GCA_011523155.1 Synechococcus sp. PL34863bin_39
CCTTGCGCTGCTCCTGATCCATGCCCTGAAGCACTTTCAGCTCGATCGGCAGGCCGTGGCAGTCCCACCCGGGCACGTAGCGCACCCGCCGGCCCTGCATCACCCGGTGCTTGTTGATGATGTCTTTGAGCACCTTGTTGAGGGCATGGCCCATGTGCAGGGCGCCGTTGGCATAGGGAGGGCCGTCATGGAGGGTGAAGGGCTCACCGGTGTTGGTTGCGCCCAGCTGCCCATCGATCCCGTTCTCTTTCCAGAAGTTCTGCAGCTGCGGCTCTCTCTGGATGGCATTGGCACGCATGCCGAATCCCGTCTGCAGCAGATTCAGAGTTTCTTTGTAGGAGGGGCGGTTCTCCTTGGACTGGCTCTCCCGAGACCGGCTCTCCTCAGACACAGTGACCCTGCAGCAAACGGGATTATCAGTCCTCGCCGGTGCCGTCTGGGGAACTTGCCTGTGGTTGGTCCGTCTGCGCTGAATCGGTCGGTGGGTTTGCGCCGGTTGGTTCCGCCTCCGCTTCGGGACGCACCCAGCGTTGACCGCCTTGTTTCGTCTGCTTTGGTGCCCCGAATCCCTTGCCGGCAGGTTCGTCCTGACGCGCCAGGTCTCAAGCTTCACCGGGCGCTTCATCAACGGTCTTGCGCTGGTGATCCGGGCCGTCTGCTGCTGAGACGCCCGACAGAGCCGGGGTGACCTGTTGGTTTTCAGGGTTCGTTGGAGCCACCGGCTCAGACCCGGCGTCGCTGGTGGTCGGTTCCGGTCGTACCCAACGTTTGCCTGTCTTGCTGGCGCCCTCACGCCTGGGGAGGGTGGGCGCCTTTGACGCTCCGGACGACCGCAGTGATTGCACAAGTGCACCCGCTGATGTGCCAAGGCTCATCAGGGCAGTGATCAGTTGCTGCACACCGGTGGACCAGCGCTCCCGTGAGCCGAGGCGCTGTTGTTCCTCGGGGCTGAGCTGGGTCCAGCGGGACTGGGCGACTTCGCTTCCCAGCCGGCTGATCAGCAACCCTGAGCAGGCCACCGCCAGCATCGGTGCACCACGCAGGCGATCACTGCTGGTGACCAGCACCAGACCGAGGATCAGAATCACAGCTCCCCAGACTCCATCCCGGGGACGACTCAGTTCCGTGGCCAGCAAGGGCAGCAGCAGCACCGCCAGACCGACCATCAGGCAAAGGTCTCCGGTGAGTGTGGCCAGCATCGGCACGGCGTTCAGTTCGGTCTCATTCTGAGTGGATGCCTAAAGTTCGTCCTCTGCCCACCTGGCGGAATTGGTAGACGCGCTGGTTTTAGGTACCAGTGGCTTCGGTCGTGGGGGTTCAAGTCCCCCGGTGGGCATTGCACTTTCCCTAGGGTCAAGTTCCTGTGATATTTCGAGAAGGCTGCGTCCACCGATGATCAACGCAACCGCTGGTTCCGTCACAGCAGCGCCTGAGGGGCAGCGGCTGCGATCAGTTCCCAGGGAATTCCTGGATCCTCCTGAGGCATGGAATCCCACCGTCGGCCTCTTCCTTGGGGGCTATGCCCTGGCAGCGATCACCATCTGGGGTTGGTTCGTGGCAGGTTGGCCCCTGCCGGTTCTCCTGACCACGGGATTTCTCGCCCTTCATCTCGAGGGGACGGTGGTGCACGACGCCTGCCATAAAGCAGCGCATCCTGTGCCTTGGATCAATCAGGCCATGGGGCACGGTTCGGCCTTGCTACTGGGGTTCAGTTTTCCGGTGTTCACACGCGTTCATCTGCAGCACCACTCCCATGTGAACGATCCCAAAAACGACCCCGATCACATCGTCAGCACCTTCGGTCCGCTCTGGCTGATTGCGCCTCGATTTTTCTATCACGAGTATTTCTTCTTTCAGCGCCGGCTGTGGAAGCGCTGGGAGTTGATGCAATGGGGATTGGAACGCGCCGTGTTTCTGACCATCGTTGTCGCTGCGTTTCAGTTCGACTTTCTCCCTTTCATCTTCAATTGCTGGTTTGCTCCGGCCCTGATGGTGGGCGTCACCCTGGGTCTTTTCTTTGATTACCTGCCCCACAGACCTTTTCTTTCACGCAACCGCTGGCAGAACGCAAGGGTGTATCCAGGTCGCACCATGAACTGGCTGATCATGGGGCAGAACTATCACTTGGTGCATCACCTCTGGCCCTCCATTCCGTGGTTCGAGTACAAACCTGCCTATGAGGCCACCAAGCCTCTTCTCGACTCCAAGGGCTCGCCTCAGCGTCTGGGTCTGTTTGAAAGCAGTGCCGATCTCGGGAATTTTCTCTACGACATTTTTCTAGGAGTCCGTAGTCATAAGCCCCATGGCAGCCGGATGCGCCGACTGGCACGCGTGATGCCCAGCTCAAGAATGCGTCGGGGCTGGATGGGCCTGCTCCAGAGAACAGCGGTGACACCCGCCAGACAACAGCGCTGACTGAGCCAGGTCCTGCCAAAGAGGTCCTGACTCACTGGTGCGACGCAGCAGAGATCATTCCGCGAGGATCTTCGGAACCCGGAAAAAGTCGCCTTCCCGAAGGGGGGCCTGATCAAGCAGCTCCTCCCGGACATCGGTGGCGACCACGGCGTCATCGCGGGTCACATTGACCACTTCAACGGCCCGTGTGGTGGGAGGGACTCCCGTGGTGTCAACCGCTTGCAGGTGGTCGACGTAATCAAGAATGCGCTCCAACTGGCCCGTGTAGGTGTTGATGGTGTCTTCAGGGAGATCGAGGCGTGCGAGTTTGGCCACCTTGCGCACGTCGTCGGCAGTGATTTTGCTCATGGTGCTGCCAGAAAGCTCTCGAGATCATCGCGTAACGCTGTCGCCGCTGTGTTCAGCAGCTCAGCGCCGTGGTCCGG
>WTHL01000060.1 GCA_011523155.1 Synechococcus sp. PL34863bin_39
AGAGCGACGGTTTCCTAAACCGTAGGTCGTGGGTTCGAGTCCCGCCAGCCCCGTCCCCATCAGGCCTCAGCGGCTCAGTCGGCCAGCCACGAAGCCCACGGAGCCGGCCACCAGGGCCGCCTGCAGCTGCCAGATCAGCCGGCGGTGGCGCCAGGCGGTGTTGTTCACCCAGATCCCCAGCAGCAGGGCCCCCACCAGGGCCACGCCCACGCCCGTGCGGGTGAGACTGCCAACGGCCGACTGTTTCTGGAGCGCCCTGGGCTCCGGTGGGATCGCGGGTTTCAGCATCGCCCTGCAGGGGTTGGCTCCAGTCTGCTGGCCGGCGCCAGCGGTGCCCATGGGTTTGGAATCCCGTAGCGGCCACTACATCTGGGGGGGTGGCGCCTCAGCACTCTGTCGCTAGCGTGATCCCAGTGAAACCGGTGCCATGACCCAGCTTCACGATCTGCGCCTCCGGCTTCTGGTGCAGCAGGAGAGCGAGCGCATCGCCGATTCCCAGCCGGCCGACCTCGACCTTTCCGTGGTGCAGGCCCGCTGCCTCTGCTGGCTGGCGTTGCTGGCGGAAGCCCATGAGGATCAGGCCAGTGATGCCGAGCGCCGGGGTGACACCGAGCAGGCCATGGGCTGGTTCGCCGATTCGATGCGCCTGCGCGATGTGATCCAGGTGGTGTCGTCGATCGAAATCCCCCTGCCGGGAATGGCCGACCTTGGCGACGATCTCGGCACCGATGGCGGTGGTGAGGGCCCCCAGGAGCCACCCTCCGGTTCCGGCGATGTTTCGGGGGAGCCGCCCCTGGCTGCTTAATCAGATGCAATGATGGGAGGGAGAAGTTGAGGGTCAGACGTGCCTGAAGAGCCCTGTCAATGCCCTGACTGTCAGCGCTTTTACCGCGAGCACGATCGCCTGATCCGCGAATGCCCCACCCTGCGCCAGCAGCAGGAGTTGAGCTGGGCAGCGCTCCAGGCCTTCCGCACCCTCTCCGGCCGTGTGCTGGAAGACCTCCAGAAGCAGCACGGCCCCCGGCCGGCGGAGGCCCAGCCCCAGCAACCAGCAGCGGCCGCCACGGTGGGAGCCACCGACGAGCCCGCCACCGATGCGATGCATCAGGCGATGGCCGATCTGGAGAACATCAACGCCCACCTCTTCTCGATCGAGGCGTTGATGGAGCGCATCTTCGATGTGCGTGTCCCCGACGCGGTCGAGCAGAAGTTCCGTGAGATCGCCGGTGAACTGGCCCCCGATCCCCTCAATGCCGATCGCCTGCGCCTGAACCGGCTGCTGCACCAGACCCCCGATCTTCCGGACCGCAGCTGAGCGGCTGCGCCGCCACCAGCCGGGCAATCAGCCCCTCCTCATCCGCGGGCACCACCGTGATCGCAAGACCGGTTATCCATTGGAGTGCCTGCTGAAGCTCGTCCTTCAGTTCGGCGTCGTGCTCGCCGATGCCGCCGCTGAGGGCCAGCACATCAACGCCGCCGAGGCTGGCGGCCATGCTGCCGATCAACTGCAGCAGCCGGTGCCGGAACACCGCCAGGGCCAGCTGGGCGCCGGCATGGCCGTCTTTGGCGGCCTGGCGCAGCTCGCGCATGTCGCCGCTCAGACCTGAAAGGCCCTTGAGACCGCTGTGCTGTTCCAGCAGTTCACTCAGCGCCCCATGGTTGAAGCCTTCGCGCATCAGCGCCAGCAGCACCCCGGGATCAACGCTGCCGCTGCGGCTGGCCATCACCAGCCCCTCCAGGGGGGTGTAGCCCATGGTGGTGTCGATGCAGCGTTCGCCGCGCACCGCCGCCAGGGAGGCGCCGGCGCCGAGGTGGGCGCTGATCAACCGCAGCGCCTGGGGATCCTTGCCGCTGGCGGCCCACTGGCGCTGCACCGTGGTGCTGACGTGCTGGTGGTTGAGGCCGTGGAAGCCGTAGCGCCGGTAGCCCTGCTGGCGCAGGTGCTCCGGCAGGGCATAGGTGCGCGCGGCCTCGGGCAGGTGGCTGTGGAAGGCTGTATCGAAGCAGGCCCATTGGGGGCAGGCCGGTGCCCAGGCGTTGGCCCAGGCGATGCCGTCCAGGGCGGGGGGATTGTGCAGCGGGGCCAGGGGCACCAGTTGCCTGAGCCTGGCTTCTACGGTCGGTGTGATTCGGGTGGGCGCGGTGAATAGCTCACCCCCGTGCACCACCCGGTGACCGATACGCGTGATGGCGCCCCGCTCGGCGGCGATGGCGGGCTCCAGCCAATCCTGCAGGGCACTGACCGGGCCAGTGCCTGACGTCAGGCTGCGCTGGCCCCGCCAGTGGCAGGCCCCCTGAGGTTCGATCAGGGCGGCCTTGAGTGAGGAACTGCCCAGGTTGAGCACCAGGCAGAGCCCGGCCATCACCGCACATCGCAGGTGATGTCCACCTTCAGGGGATCCACCTTCCAGATCTGGTCGCAGTACTCCCGGATCGAACGGTCGGAGGAGAAGAAGCCGCTGCGGGCGGCATTCAGCACCGACATCCGGTTCCAGTGGGTGCGATCACTCCAGGCCCTGCTGACAGCATCCTGGGCCCGGAGGTAATCGGCGAAGTCCGCCATCACGCAGTAGGGATCGGCGTTCTTGAGGTTGTCGAGCAGGGGGCGGAACAGGTCGCCATCGCCGTTGCTGAAGTGGCCGGTCTCCACCAGATGGATGGCTTCGGCCAGCTCGGGGGTGCGGGCCACAACCTCCCAGGGGCGGTAGCCGCGGCGCTTGAGGGCGGCCACCTCCTCCACGGTCTTGCCGAACAGGAAGAAGTTCTCCTCCCCCACCCGTTCGCGAATCTCCACGTTGGCCCCATCGAGGGTGCCGATGGTGAGGGCCCCATTCATGG
>WTHL01000144.1 GCA_011523155.1 Synechococcus sp. PL34863bin_39
GCTCTGCAAGTAGGTCTCCGTGGGCCATCCCATTTTTCTGCAGGTGGCCAGGAAAGCAGCATGCTTGCCGGAACAGTTGTGTTCCAGCGGACTGCCGGCACCCGTCGGGATGGGGCACTGCAACTGGCTGGCATCGAGTTCGGCGTTCCAGAGGATCCGGAACGCCTCCCGGGCGTGGCCTGGACTGCCGGCGTGGGACGCGCAGCTGATCGCCAGCCCCCTCTCGCCAGCATCCACCTGCGCCGCAGCGCCGCTGCTGAGAAAGGGGAGGGCCTGGAAGGGCTTGAGTGCTGACCGGATGAATGTTTCGTAATCAGCCAGGCCCGCACGCATCAGGATGCGACCACGTTGATCGCAGACAACCACGTGAACCCGATGCACGGACTCAAGACTGCCCTCCCGCTTCAGGCGCACCTCGAGAGGGCTGCTCGCGGACGTCGCACCGCCACCGAAGCTTGAAGGCAGACCCATGGATGCGGCCGGATTGATCAGTTAGAGAGCCTGACAGAGACTGGCACCGCCGAGCATCAAGCCTGCGGTCCAGGCCATCGCCCTGGCCAACCTGCCGAGAATCGGACGCACCTCATGGCGGGCCATGAGCAGATCCCGTTCCCGCCATGCCAACGGCTTTTCCCAGATCTGGCCGTCATACCAGCCGGATTCCTCGTACTCCACCTTTTCAGCAAGCAGCCGCTTGTGCACGTAACTCCAGCCGAGCCATTGCCTGACCAACAGCAGCATCGGCAGCACGAAGGCAGCAACGGCTCCAGCGGCAACAAGACGGGCCGGATCGTGGCGCAGCGCCCAACTGCCACTGGCCACCAGCACCGTGATCGGCAGAATCACAAACCAACTGATCAACAGAGCGCGATCGAGTCCTCGCTGGGATTCTGTGGGCCAGGTGAAGAACCAGGACTCGCAAAGTTGCTGGAACTCCTCCTGTGGACGCTGTTCAGGTGGAACGGGACAGGCACTGGTGCTGGCCATCGGCGCGGATCAGGAATCCTGCTCTTTGCCTGACGCTACGAAGGTTCGACGCTCACCGTGACCCCAGAAGGCTTCCAGGTCATAGAAACTGCGCTCACCGGGCTGGAGCACATGAACAATCAGCTCGCCGTAATCGAGCAGGGCCCAGCGCCCTTCATTGACACCTTCCTTGCGGAGGGGAAGCCGCCCCGTCACCTCCTCAAGTTTGTCCTGAACTGAACGGGCAATCGCCCGGACCTGAACGTCCGTATGCCCACCGGCAATCACCATCCAGTCGGCCAGGCTTGAGACCTCATCCACACGAATCATCTCGATGTCGAGGGCCTTGCGGTCATCACAGGCATCGGCCGCCAGTTCAGCCAGCTGCTGGCTGTCGAGCTCCTGAATCACGGCGTCAGCCATACACGTTCTCACTGGTCACGGACTCACGGGATCCCTGTTGCTGAGCCATCTCGGCACGGGCCTTGCTGGCGCTCTTGCGCAGCGCCTCCAAACGGTCTTCGTAGAAACTGCGCTTCTTCTTCTTACGGGTCTGCTCCACCAGCTCCTTGAGGGCACCGCCAAGACTCTTGTAGGCGTTGGGGACGCTGTACCCGAACCGGCAGGCCAGATCGATCGCCCGTTCATCGGCGGCGATGGCGTCCTGCAGGCGTTTTTCGGAGTTGTTCTTGAGATACAGCCGGTAGCCGGCAAACCCGGAGAGACCCAGCGCCATCATCAGCAACAGACCGTCCTGAACCCAGAGCTCACCGATCGCGCCACCCAGACCGATGGCGAGTGCTGCCATCTCCCATCCATCGCGAGGGATGGTGTCGTTCTGAACCCGACCCACCTCATGCCAGAACAGGAGGTTTCTGTGATCAGTGGCGAGGTTGTCCCACTGATCTAGATCAACCTGGATCTCCACTTCATCGCGGCCGATCTCTTCGAGGGTGATCAGCGGAGGTTCCACGGCAGCCGCAGCCTCCACGAAGACCCAGCTCTGCATTTCCGGTGGCAGCAGCCCCTTCAGGCGCTGGAGCTCACTCATGGTTGAAGGACTTCTTTCCTGATCCCGTCACGCTAGCGACTGACCGCACCCGGGGGCACAAAAGGGGGTGCTGCGACGTGGGAGGCTGGACAGGTTTGACTACGGCTGGAATTCGATGCCCCGGCGGTCTGATCTTCGACGCATTCTTCTGCTGGGGTCCGGTCCGATTGTGATCGGCCAGGCCTGTGAGTTCGATTACTCCGGAACTCAGGCCTGCAAAGCATTGCGGGCTGACGGGTTTGAGGTGGTGTTGGTGAATTCCAACCCGGCGTCGATCATGACCGATCCGGAACTGGCCGATCGCACCTACATCGAGCCCCTCACCCCGGAGGTGGTCACCCGGGTCATTGAGAAGGAACGACCGGATGCCCTGCTGCCCACCATGGGTGGTCAGACGGCCCTGAACCTGGCGGTCGCCCTGGCAGAGAACGGGACGCTGGAGAAGTTCGGAGTCGAACTGATCGGCGCCGACCTGCCGGCGATCCAGAAGGCAGAAGATCGCCAGCTGTTCAAGCAGGCGATGGAACGCATCGGCGTGAAGGTGTGCCCCTCAGGCATCGCCTCCAGCATGGAAGAGGCTGAGGCCGTGGGCGCTGCCATCGGATCCTTCCCCAGGATCATCCGGCCCGCCTTCACCCTCGGTGGCAGCGGTGGAGGGATTGCCTACAACCCTGAGGAATACGCCGCCATCTGCAAGAGCGGCCTTGAAGCCAGCCCCGTCTCCCAGATCCTGATCGAGCAGTCCCTGCTGGGCTGGAAGGAGTTCGAGCTGGAGGTGATGCGCGATCAGGTCGACAACGTCGTGATCGTCTGCAGCA
>WTHL01000031.1 GCA_011523155.1 Synechococcus sp. PL34863bin_39
GGAGCCCCGAAGCTTCGATGAAATGCCTCGGCGGATTCAGGCTGTGCGTGATCCCAATACCGTGATCCTCAATCTCATGATGATGGAGCCTGATCAGGCCCAGCGCGCCGTTGATTTCGTCGCCGGCGGCACTTTCGCAATTGACGGCCATCAGGAGCGTGTCGGAGAAAGCATTTTTCTCTTCGCTCCGAGCTGCGTGACCGTCACCAATGCCAGTCAGGATGAGGTTTCATCGCCAACCGTTGTGAGCAAGGACATCGATCAGAGCTCCGCGGATGCCAGTGTCGCTCCAGCGCCTGCATGGGGCGAAGCCAGCGCTGCGGCACTCTGAGATCACTGATCGTCTGATCTCCGTGGGCTGTTCCTTGGGTGTGATCGGTCTGGGCCGTATGGCTCAGGCTCTTTTGTTGCCGTTGCTTGAGCAGGGATCCTGGCCCCCATCTGAAGTGATTGCCGTGGTCGGCCGTTCGTCGACGGCCTCCCGTCTGGTCTCTGAGCTGCCTGACGGTCTCACTGTTGTCGAAGCGGCGGATGCCAGCGCTTCAAGCGCCTGGGAAGGTTCGCTTCAACTTCTTGCCATCAAGCCCCATCAGCTGGATGCGGTCGCGGCCACAGCGCCACCGGTGGGGTCCGGCGACCCTCCGTTGCTGATCTCGGTGCTGGCGGGTGTCACCCTGGCGCGCCTCGAGCAGGCCTTCCCCGGGCGGGTCTGTGTCCGCGCTGTGCCCAACACCCCATCCCTGGTGCGCGCCGGACTCACGGGCCTGGCCTGGGGGAATGGCATCACGGACCAGCATCGCCAACAGGTTCAGGCGTTCTTTTCGCCGGTCAGCGAAGTGCTGGTTTTGCCGGAGGAGCGTCTCGATGCCTTCCTCGCCCTGACATCGTCAGGGCCCGCCTATGTCGCCATGATTGCTGAAGCGATGGCTGACGGGGCAGTCGCCGTCGGCATGCCTCGTGATCAAGCCCATCATCTGGCGCATCGGACCCTGGCAGGCACGGCTGCACTGCTGCATGAAAAGCATCTCCATCCTGCGCAGCTCAAGGACATGGTCGCCTCGCCCGGAGGCACCACGATGGCGGCGATCAGACGTCTGGAGCAGTCGGGGTTGCGGTCAGCGCTGATTGAGGCCGTTGTGGCTGCTGCCGAGCACGGCAAGCGCTTGGGGTAAGCCCTTGTCGACGCCCTGGCCTCTCAGGCGGCCAGTGGTGTGGCCAGAAGGGTTCTGTAGAGCTCTTCCAGGGCGTCGATGTTGCTGCTGAGGGTGTAACGCTCCAGTACGCGCTCACGGGCACGCCTGCCGAGTTCAGCGGTGAGCAGGGGCTGGTCCCTGAGAACCGGGAGAAGCGTGCGGAGCTGGGTGGCAACACCCTGGGTGCTCAACACGATGCCGGCGCCCTCCGCCAGCACCTCTCCATCAGCGCCGGCGTCGGTGGCAAGACAGGCGCATCCACTGGCCATGGCCTCCAGCAATGCCAAGGACAATCCCTCCACCAGGCTTGGCAAGACAAAAACCTCGGACTCCTGGAGCAGCGCGATTCTGGTCTCGAGATCTGACTCGTAGCCCCACCAGAGGACATCGTCATCGGCATGGGTGTTCTGCAGCGTGGCCCTGAGCGGCCCGTCCCCCACGATCACAAGCCTGCACCCGGATGGGTTCACCAGTTTCCAGCCTTTAAGCAGGGCCTCCACGTTTTTTTCAGTTGAGACCCGCCCCATGTAGAGAAAGATCCGGTCATGGCCCAGCCGTTCACGAACCCGTCGACGGCAACTGACGCTGGATGGACTTCGTGGTGTCCAGCGGGTCTGATCCACGCCGTTTGGGATGACGGCAAGACGGTCTGCCTGAACACCCAGCCTCGCCAGCACATCGGCTTGCAGGTCTGAAAACACAATGACCCTGTCGTAGCGGGCCAGTGCCGGTGCGTAGAGCTGGTAGGTCAGCTGTTGCGTGCCCGCTGAGAGATTGCGCAGACCGGCATCGAAGGCGGGGTGAAAGGTTGCGACCAGGGGAACTCCGAGCTGCTGGCAGAGGTCTGGAAGTCGAAAGTCAAGCGGTGAGAGCGTGAGGCTGGCGTGAACGAGATCAGGCTGCAATCGTTCCAGCGATTCCCTCAGTTCACGCTGAGCGCGCGGGGACGGGATGGTGTAGACCTGCGATTTAACGAGATAGGGCAGGCTCACATCAGGGTCGTTCGCCAGCAGTGATGTGGTGCTGCCAGGTGCCCCAGGGTTGTCGAAGTGGATGAAGCTTGTCTGATGCCCACGACTGCGCAGCGCCTCGGTGGTGCTGAGCCCGTAGGTGACGTTGCCGCAGAACGGAGATTTCTTTCCCAGCCAGGCGATATGGGCCACCCGATCTGTCATTCCCGTATCTGAACAAGCAAACTAGCAGCGCTGCCAGGGGCGCTCGAGCAGGGCCGCCACCAAAGCCAGCAAAGCCAGCAGCCAGAGCACCGGGCTGAGCCCGACGCTGCTCACCAGGGTCCCCGCCAGAACCAGAGGAAGGCTCAGGGCAATGTTGATCAGGTTGTTCTGCAAACCGAACACGCGTCCACGCTGGGATTCCGGGGTTTCCTCCTGGATTGTGGTTTGGGCCGGTATGGCGACGAGTGCGGCACCGACACCGAGGATCCCGCACAGAGCCAGGGTGCTGTTCAGGGAGCCCTTGAACTGGCTCAGCAGAACCAAGGAGAAGGTGATGGTTCCCAGGCCCGCAGCCGTGAGACGCCTCCTGCTGAAGTGATGCCCCAGCTGGGCAATCACCACAGCTCCGATGGCCATTCCGAAACCACTCATGGCCAGCAATGTGCCGAAACCCGATGGGCCGAGTGCCTGAATCAGTCCGGCCAGCTGCAGTGCGAGTACGTACAGGGCTGCCAGCAGGCTGTACAGCAGCACGAGATGCACCATGGCGTTGCGCACGCTTGGGATGCGTTTCAGCACCTGAAGGCCCTCGCCGATTTCCGTCCAGACCGACCGACCGTCATTCGGAATGCTCTGTTCCCGGTGCTGGATCGCCATAAGGCTGAGGGCGGCCATGCCGTAGCAGAACGGCAGAAGAATGAATTCGCCCCCGTTGATGCCGACCAGTCCCAACAGGTGATTGAGGGTTCTGAGAATGGGCTCGCCCAGGGCGAAACCGACGATCGTCGCGCCCATGCTTGTCGTCTGGTACAGAGAATTGGCCGCAAGCAGATGCTCTCCTGGAACGAGCTGGGTGATGGCGGCCTGTTCAGCCGGGGCGAAGAACTGGGTCAGCACCGACTCGATGAAGGTCATGCCAATCAGGCCCCAGTAGCCCCAGGGCAGGCCGAGGATCAGGGGACCGGGAATCAGAAACAGCGGAGTGAACAGCACCATCAGTGCCCGCAGCGCATTGGAGGCCACCATCACTCGCCGTTTGGGCCAGCGATCCACCCACACCCCCGCCACGCTGCCGAGCACCATGGCGGGCAGTGTGTTGGCGACAAAAATGCCTGTTGCCAGCAGTGTGATGACCTGGGTTCGGGTGCTGATGTCCAGTCCGTATTCGGACACCACGTCTGCCAGAACGCCGTTCTGATGGGACGTCAGCAACAGGTGCTGATCGATCAGAAAGACCATCAGCACGATGTAGAACTTGTCGGCCAGCTGAGAAAAGATCTGCCCGATCCAGAGCTTGCGGAAATCGCTCAGGCGCAGAACAGCCTGCAGTCCCCTTCCGCCCTCAGGATTGCCGCCGGTCGGCAGAGCAGGTTCCGGGCTGTTGATGGATGGTCCGCTCAAAGTCCCACTGAAGACCGGCTCATGATCGCTCAGCGCCGTTTGCAGCGGGAATCAGCATGGCTTCGTGAAGCATCGCCAGGGACCGCACCGGTCTCGGGAGATGGCAGTGGATCCAGCGTTCAATCACGGTCAGTAGGCGCAGCCAGACATCCAGTGGCCCCATCAGGCCGCCATCGCGGCGGCGTGGGATCTCCGCCCTCGGCAGTCGCTGGAGCAGGGCCAGTTCCGAGGGGTTCAACTGCAGCACCGATCCCGGCGCATCCCCGATGACGAAGCCCTCATTGGGCATCAGGCTGCATCGCCACTCCCATCGGCCGATCGGAGGCACCAGGGCTCTACCGGTTCGGCAACAACTCTGGAGAGGAAGTCCGTATCCCCCCAGGGCCAGAAGATGGACGCAGGCCTGCACGCAGCTGGCCAGGGCCAGGGTGCTGCTTGTGTCGGACCGGCTGATCGCTTCCAGTCGTGTCAGATGAAATTCCACGGTCTCCCGAAGGCCGATCAGCGGGTCATCGCCCTCCACCATGGCGATGCAAAGTTCCGCCAGAGCCTGGGCCCCGGCCAGGGTTTCCAGGCGTTGCCCCACGCCGCTGAAGTTGTGCTGAACTTTCAGTTGCCTGACCCGGGGAAGTCCGCGTCGGCCAACAACTTGCAGCTCCAGATGGGTCAGTGGCACTGCAGCGGCAAGGCTGCTGCGGGGCCTGCGGGCTCCCGGCACGGCCACTCGGATGACGCCCGCCTCATCGCTCAGGAGGGTGAGAAGACGGTCGTGCTCGCCGAGGGGACCGACCTTCAGCGCCAGCCCGACCAATCTGCGATCACTCATTCGGTGGACTCGCTGGCGATCGGTGCTCGCAACGCCTGGAGCAACTGTGGCCCGCTGCTCGTGCCCAGGGCTGTGGCACCAGCCTCAAGCAGTTCCTCGCATAGCGCGAGCGTGTGGATGCCTCCAGCTGCCTGGATGCCACATCGGCCGCGGCACTGACTGACCAGGTCTCGGATCTGCTCTCCCGTGGCGGCACCACCGAAGCCATTACCACTCTGAACAGCCGCTGCTCCGGCATCGATGGCCGCTTCCACGGCGGTGCCGAGTACCTCGGGCACCATCCGGTTCAGATCCAGGATCACCGTGACGGGGAGTCCGACCGCACAGCACTGGGCCAGCTCCTCCGCAAACGCATTGACGTTGCCATCGACCAGCGCCGACATCGAAGGCACCACACTCAGGGCATCAGCGCCGTGCTCTGCGGCCCATTCGGAGGCCTGCAGCTTCAGCTCTGGTGGGATCGTTCCGAAGGGAAAGGCGATCACGGCATCCAGCCGTGTCGCGCCGGGGGCTCCCAGGCGTTCGCGCACTGGCTGGAGCCGGCTCAGGGGAACACACAGACGTCCGAAGCCGCAATGGCGCGCCACGTCGCAGCCCTCCTGCAGGCCCTCCAGGCTGAGCATCGGGTCGAGAAGGGCCTGGACGATCAGCGGGGCCAGATCAGGGAGCTCCCGCTGTCGATGCGAGCGCGGCATGGGCGGCGATGCACGAGGGTGTTGGGGGTGGTGTCAGTCTCGCGCCTGAATCACCCCGTAGCCGCCGTGGTTCCGCCGGTAGATCACCTGCAACTGGTCGGTGTCTGCGTCGCGGAACATGTAGAAGTCGTGATCAATCAGGTCGAGCTGGTGCCTGGCGTCCTCGACCCGCATCGCCGGCATCGGGAAATACTTCCTGCGAACTCCCGGATCCGGAAGATGGGCTTCCTTTCCTTCCAGCAGGGATCCATCCACGGATGAGTCGTGGAGAACCGCTTCGGTCGTGGGAGTTGCGCTTGCACGATGCCCGGCGCTGTGGTGGTGATCGCTGTGACGCTCCTTGTAGCGACGGAGCTGTCGGGTCAGCTTGTTGGCGACCAGATCAATGCTGGCGTAGAGATTCTCGCTGCGCTCCTGGGCGCGGATCACAGTGCCGTTGGCGAAGACAGTCACTTCCGCTGTCTGTTGAGGCACGCGCGGATTGCGTGCAACGGAGAGGTGCACATCGGCTTCCACCACCATGTCGTTGTAGTGCTGAACGGCGCGCTCGAGCTTCGCTTCGGTGTAGTCACGCAAAGCTGAGGTCACCTCCAGGTTGCGACCATGGATTAGAAGCTTCATGGCATCCCTCCGGTGCCGGTTGATATCCGCAAGCTAGAGACGCAAAACCTGCACGCCCACAGGCATGCGGCATTTCTTTTTGAGCCGCAGGCGTTGGTTCCCTTCGAACAGGCCTGGCGTTGGCAGCAGCACTGGCAACACCAGTTGCTTGAGGCCCCAGGGATGCACGACTCCAGCGGTACCGACCCTGCCGTCAGCCTTGAGGCGGTGTGGCTCCTGCAACATCCACCCTGTTACACCCTGGGACGCGGAGCCTCGGATCAGCACCTGCTGTTTGATCCATCGGATCCGCCGGCACCGTTGCATCGCATCGACCGTGGTGGGGAGGTGACCCATCACATGCCCGGGCAGCTGGTGGCCTATCCCGTACTGGATCTGCGTCGGCGTCGCTGTGACCTGCACTGGTATTTGCGAGAACTTGAACAGGTGGTGCTGGATGTGCTGAGCCAGCTCGGCCTTTGTGGGGAACGGGTGGAGGGCATGACCGGGGTCTGGCTTGACGGTCGGAAAGTGGCAGCCATCGGTGTGGGCTGCCGTCGCTGGATCACCCAGCACGGCCTGGCGTTGAATGTCGACGGCGACCTCAGTGGTTTTTCGCAGGTGGTCCCCTGTGGCCTCACAGGGAAGCCGGTGGGTCGACTCTGCGACTGGATTCCCGGCCTGTCGCTGACGGAGGTGCAGCGGCTTCTGCGCAGTGCGCTGTCGTCCCGTTTCGCACTGGCGTGGCAGTCTCCTGGCCTCCAGGAGCAGAGATTCATGATTGCCGAGCCGCATCAAGGGTGATAGCCCTAGGCGATCTGTTCCCGAATGCCGTGCCCACTGCCGCCCGCGCCAGCTGGAGTCCCACCCCCCGCGAGCAGGTGGCGTTGGCTGCCCGCAGTCACGTTGATGATTTCAGCCGGGTGGATGAGATGTGGCCCTGGCTTGCCGCCAATCATCCGGAGGTCATGGCCGTGGATGCCCCCCATGCGGCCCATCCGGAACGGTTCAGCTACAGGGAGCTGGAGGCCCGGATCGCCACCACTGCCGAAGGCCTCCGACAACTCGGCATCGAACCTGGTGATGTGGTGGGCCTGTTTGCGGAGAACAGCCCCCGTTGGCTGGTGATGGATCAGGGTCTGATGCGGGCCGGTGCCATCAGTGCCGTGCGTGGTGCTGCGGCACCCGTTCCCGAGCTCCACTACATCCTTCAGGACAGTGCTGCGGTCGCTCTTGTGGTGCAGAACGCTGACCTGCTGCGGCATCTTGACCTGACGGATGCCCAACGGGCGCGGCTTCGGTGCGTGATCCAGCTCGAGGGGGAGCCGGAGGGTGGTGCGATCGGTTGGGAGGACCTCCAGGGGCGGGGGGCGCAGGTTCAGGATTCAGCAACGCCGACCGGACAACGTCCCGCGTCGGCGGCGACCCAGACAGCGACCATCCTCTACACGTCCGGCACGACAGGTGAGCCCAAGGGGGTGCCCCTGACCCACGGAAATCTCCTGCACCAGATTCGCAGTCTTGCCTGCGTCGCCCACCCCAGCCCCGGTGCGCCGGTGCTCAGCGTGCTGCCGATCTGGCATTCCTATGAACGCAGTGCTGAGTACTACTTCTTTTCCTGCGCCTGTTCGCAGACCTACACCACGATCAAACAACTCAAGAAAGATCTGCCGCGGGTGAAACCGGTGGTGATGGCCACCGTCCCCCGTCTCTGGGAGGCGGTCCAGGCCGGTTTTGAGGACGTTCTCAAAACCTTTCCCCCCTCCCGACAGCGGTTGTTGCGTTCGGCTCTGACCAACAGCCAGGCTTACTGCCTAGCCCGTCGCCGCGCCCATGATCTGCTGGTGGAGCCCCTCGGCAAACGCCAGCGGCTGAAAGCGGCCCTGGACGCCAGCCGGCGCTGGCCCGCCCATGCCCTGGCATCCAGGCTCATCTGGCCGAAGCTCCGCGCCCAACTCAGTGGCGGTCAGCTGGCTTACCCCATCAACGGCGGAGGAGCCATCGCCCCCCATGTGGATGCGTTCTATGAGGCCGTCGGGATCGAGCTGCTGGTGGGCTACGGCCTGACGGAAACCAGCCCGGTGGTCAGCTGTCGACGCCCGTGGCGCAACATCCGTGGCAGCTCGGGTCAGCCGTTGCCAGAGACTGAATTTCGAGTTGTGGATCCCGAAACCCGCCATCCCCTCGGTTTCCGGCAGCGTGGGGTTGTTCTGGTGCGAGGTCCTCAGGTGATGGCCGGTTACATGGGCAAGCCTGATGCCACAGCCAAGGTGCTGGACGCTGAGGGCTGGTTCGACACCGGTGATCTGGGACTGCTTCTCCCTGATGGATCGGTCGTGCTGACCGGACGTGCCAAGGACACCATTGTTCTCAGCAGTGGAGAGAACATCGAGCCTGGCCCCCTGGAGGAATGCCTGGTGGCCAGTCCTCTCGTGGAGCAGGTGATGCTTGTGGGTCAGGACGAGAAGCAGCTTGGCGCGTTGGTCGTGCCCCACCAGGAGACGATGCAGACCTGGGCTCTGTCTCACGGGATCAATATCACCGTTGACCCTGACGGACCAGATTCACCCGGCCAGGCCGACCTCTCCAGGCGTCTGCGTGGTGAGTTCAATCGTCTGCTTGCTGAGCGCCATGGGGCCCGACCGGATGAACGCCTGCTTGGCGTCGCTCTCGTGGCCCCGTTCTCGATTGAGAACGGCCTGCTCACGCAGACGCTGAAGCAACGGCGAGATCGGATCACGGCGCGTGATGCCGTCGCCATCGCCGCCATTTACGGCCGCTAGGCGGCGATCGGGAACCCCCCATGGATGCGGGTTGACCCCTGTGCCCGGGGCTGAGACGCTTGGCCCTCTCTCTTCATCCCCATGTCCGACGGCACCACTCTGACGATCAAGCGCACCATCGCTGTGCGTGCCGTGGTCACCCCTGCCTGGAAGGAGGAGGCCGAGCGCGAACTCAGTAACGCCATCGCCACCACCGATCAGCAACTGGCCCAGCTTGAGCAGGAGGGCCAGCAGGTGGTCGATGAGGTGCGTCGCCAGAGCGCCAATCCCCTCGATCCGCGCGTTCAGGACCAGGTGGCCCAGGTGCAGCAACAGGTGGCAGCCAAGCGGGCGGAACTGGAGGAGCAAAAGCGCAATCTCCTGCAGCAGCAGGCCCAGGTGCGCGACGTTGAGATGGAACAGATCGTGGATCAGGGCCAGATCGAAAGCTTCTGTGACCTCACCGTGGGGGACAACCTTGTCAGCAAGATGCAGGTGGCCGTCGTGGTGCGGGATGGCGTGGTTGAGTCAATCCAGCAGGGTTGACCCCACCTGTTCCAGGCCTGTCGGCCCGTAAAATCCCCCTACTCAGCCCCTCTGGAGACGGTTTTGGCGACCCACGACATCTTCATGCCTGCCCTCAGCTCCACGATGACGGAGGGGAAGATCGTCGAGTGGCTCAAGAAGCCCGGAGACAAGGTGGGCCGCGGCGAGTCGGTTCTTGTTGTTGAGTCCGACAAGGCCGACATGGATGTCGAATCCTTCAATGAGGGATATCTGGCGGCGGTGTTGATGCCTGCGGGCAGCACGGCTCCCGTGGGTGAAACCATCGGCCTGATCGTCGAGACCGAGGCCGAAATCGCTGAGGCGCAGGCCAAGAGCGGTGGGTCGGGTGGCGCTGCGCCCCAGGCACCGGCTGCTCCGTCGACCCCGGCGTCAGCTCCTGCGGCTCCATCCGCTCCGCCCGCGCCCACGCAGCAGGCTCCCGCACCGTCGGTGCCCGCTCCCGCACCAGCAGCTCCGGCCCCCGTCGTCAATGATGGTCGCCTCGTGGCGAGTCCCCGCGCCAAGAAGCTGGCGTCACAAATGGGAGTCAACCTGGCAACCGTGCGCGGTTCGGGCCCCAACGGCCGGATTCAGGCAGAAGATGTTGAGCGTGCCGCCGGGCGTCCGGTCACGCCCCCTCGGGTGGGAGAAGGCACGGCAGCAGTTCCGGTGCAGTACCGGCGGCGGCCCCTGCTTCCCCTGCCGGCAACAGCTTCGGTGCACCCGGCGACACCGTTGCCTTCAACACCCTTCAGGGGGCGGTCAACCGCAACATGGAGGCCAGCCTGGCGGTTCCATGCTTCCGCGTCGGCTACACAATCACCACCGACAAACTGGACGTCTTCTACAAGCAGGTGAAGCCCAAGGGCGTCACGATGACGGCCCTGCTCGCGAAGGCTGTGGCCGTGACACTCGCCCGTCACCCCCAGGTCAATGCCGCCACGACCGCTGCCGGCATGGCCTATCCCGCTGACGTCAATGTGGCCGTTGCTGTGGCGATGGAAGACGGCGGACTGATCACGCCTGTGCTGCGTCAGGCGGATCGTACGGATCTCTACGAAATGTCGCGCCAGTGGGCAGATCTCGTGAAGCGATCCCGCAGCAAGCAGCTGCAACCTGAGGAGTACAGCACGGGCACGTTCACCCTCTCCAACCTCGGCATGTTCGGGGTCGACCGGTTCGATGCGATTCTTCCGCCCGGGACCGGAGCGATCCTGGCCGTAGCCGCGTCACGTCCCACCGTTGTGGCTGGAAAGGATGGATCCATCTCCGTGAAGCGTCAGATGCAGGTCAACCTCACCGCTGATCACCGTGTCATCTACGGCGCTGACGGTGCCGCCTTCCTCAAGGATCTGGCTGATCTGATCGAGAACCGACCGGAGAGCCTGGCCGTCTGATGACGGTGAGCTGGCTGCTCCCCTCGATTGGGCAGCATGGGTGAGTCCGCACCTCAGGCGTCCGTGCCCGATTCAAGGGATCGTCAGCTCAGCTCCTACGACTACGTCCTGCCGGACGAACGCATCGCACAATCACCTGCCGAGCCACGGCATGCGGCCCGATTGCTGGTCGCGCCTCCCTGTGAGGGTGGACCTGAGCTGACGCAACACCAGCAGGTCTGGGATTGGCAGAACGCCCTGCAGTCCGGAGATCTACTGGTCGTCAATGACACCCGTGTTCTGCGTGCCCGGCTGAGGGTTCGTCGTGCCGGTGGTGGCCAGGCCGAACTCCTGGTGCTGGAGGCTCGTGGGCATGGCCAGTGGTTATGCC
>WTHL01000280.1 GCA_011523155.1 Synechococcus sp. PL34863bin_39
CGGTCAGGTGGCCCTGCTGCCCAGGGCGCAGGCCTGGCGAGACCGGATCGAACGACTCCACGGCTTCCGCTGCGGCGAGAGTGATGTGCAGCTCCATCTGTGGGGAGCACTCAGCCTCGAAGGCCAGGGTCAGCAGCTCAGCTGCCACGGCGATCTGCTCGAACAGGGCGCCATCGGCCTCTGCGATGGCGAGGCCATCCCTGCAGCAGGTGTGCTCCAACGCAGCCTGGTGCTCGGCGAGATGGGACAGGCCCCGGTTCTGGTCGCCCCGAGAGACCCGGAGCTGCAGGGCAGTGGCATGGTGCGGGAAGGGGTCGAGACGCTGCGCGCGGGATGGCCGATGGACCCAGTGGCCAGCGAAACGCTGCCTCTTGGGCAGATTCTTGAACTTCAGCGCCTGCATCCCGACCGCCGCCTGTGGGCGATGAACCTGTCCACTGCGGAGGGGGTCTCTCTGCTCAGGCAGACCGGACAGCGTCCCCATGCCAGCGTGCACTGGTGGCATCTGATCAAGGACCGCAGCCAGTTGCCCCTGACGGCGATGGGCTGGTGTGTGAGGCCCTCCCTCGGGGGGCCAGCGGATCGTGAGGCCCTGCTTGATGCGGTGGAGACAGGACTGATCCAGGCGATCGCTGTCCATGCGGTGCCACTGGACACCGAAGACTGTCTTCTGCCTCCCGGCCAGAGGCCACCGGGCCTCGTCGGACACCAGGTGGTGCTGCCGCTGCTCTGGAAGGCCCTGATCCAGGCAAGACACTGGAGCATTTCCCAGCTCTGGCAGCTGCTCAGCTTCGGACCGTCACAACTGCTGGGCCAGCCTGAGGAACGGCTGACCATTGGCAGCAATCGTTGGTTGCTGTTCGATCCCGATCACTGCTGGACGGCATCCAGCCAGCATCAGGACGGGTCCAGGGGGGCCAATCTGCCGGTCGCTGGAGAGACGATCCGAGGTGCCGTTGTGGACTGCGGTCTCAGGAGCCCAGAGTGCCGGCACGGTTGAACGGCCAGAAGCGGAACGTGGCCCGACCGAGGATTTCAGACTGCGGAAGGAAGGCACCGCCTGGCCAGTAGCGGCCGTCCCAGCTGTTGGCCCTGTTGTCGCCGAGCACCAGAACATGGCCATCAGGAACCGTCACGTTCAGGGTGTTGCAACGGCTCATACCGCGAGGATCCAGTCGGCAGAACTTGGTGACGTAAGGCTCGTCAAGGGCCAGTCCATTGATGCGCACAGCCCCGCGAGGATCGACAACCACCTGATCGCCGCCGACGGCGACGATGCGCTTGATGTAGGCATCGCAGGCCGGATGGGTCAATCCGGGAATGAGGCCGACCAGGGGGATGTTGGCGAGGGCGCACTGGAGGCCGGACGGTTCCGACTGACTGCGCAGCGCGGGATCAAACGCATGGGGTGAATTGAACACCACAATCTCACCACGCTCAGGTGGTCGGAAGCGGTAGCTGAGTTTTTCAACCAGCAGACGATCGTTGATCTGAAGCCCGGGAAGCATGGATCCCGACGGAATGAAACGGGCCTCAGCGATGTAATGCCGAAGGCCGAAATACAACCCCAGGGTGAACAGAACAGGAGCCCAGAAATCCCAGAAAGGGTGACCTTTCTGCGCTGGTTGCCCTGGGTGCGGCTGGCTGGATCGCCCGTCGTTCTGCGCTTCGGCCAAGTGGGCTCGCCAACAATCTCAGCCCAGAATAGGCGTGTTGGGACTCTGCTTCTAGCCTGGGATCAGGTGAAGCACGCCATGGTCCGGCCGCGCTGGCAAGCATTGAAGTCGTCGGGACGCAGTCGGGTCTGGCATCGCTGGGATCAGGCCGTCGCCCTGCTCGCCGCCGCCAATCTGGCGTGGGTGCTGTTCGACATCACCTACATCCCGTTCCGAAACTTCTGGCACCAGCGCGTCCTGTACCCGTTGCCATCCGTGAGCCTGGGGGTTCCGATGCCCTGGCTGCCCGACATCACAGCCCTGTACGACCCGGTGAAGGGGATCGAACCCCATCGCGACACCAGCGCCTACATCGCCAATGTCCGCGCCCTCGACACCGTGGCCATGGCCCAGGGAATCGACAGCCAGGCCGCACGGCAGCTGCGGCGAGAGCTGGTGGAACGCAACCGTCAGCTGATCGATGAGAACCCTTTTGTGGGGTCCGGGAATGCAGGCACTCTGGAGAAACTCAAGAACAGGCTGCGGGCTCGGGCAGCGATGGATTCGCCGCAACAGGCAGCGGCCCATCTGCTTGGAGACAGTCACCTCAGCACCCACGACTGGGCCAGGGAACGGGAGTTCTGGAACCGGAGCATCCTGCCCCTGGCCGCCACCAACTACTGGCGCGGGACCACCGAAAGCGGCCTGCCCACGGACCACGCCTGGAGGATCGACGCCCCCTTTCAGATCCTGTTTCTGATCGACATCCTGCTGCGAACTCTGCGACTGAAGCGTCGCTATCCAGGGCTGCGCTGGCGTGACGCCCTGCTGCGTCGCTGGATTGATCTGCCCCTGTTGCTGCCGTTCTGGCGTCTGCTGCGGGCCATTCCTGTGACCGAGCGCCTCTCGAATGCCCAGCTGATTCAACTGGAGCCGCTGCGTACGGTCGTGAGCCGGGGGGTTGTGGCTCTGCTGGCACTGGAGCTCTTCGAGGTGCTCACGGTGCGCATTCTCGATGCCATGCAGCATCTGATCCGATCACCCGAGCTGCCGAGGCGGATCCGCAATCTGCGCCGCCGTCAGTCGGAGGATGGCGGCGGTGAGCAGGAACGGGCCGCCCTGATGAGGCTCTGGCTCCGTCTGCTGCTCACCCAGATAGACC
>WTHL01000015.1 GCA_011523155.1 Synechococcus sp. PL34863bin_39
CCCAGGGAGAGTCCGAGCCTCAGTGGACAGCGCTCAGCAATCGGTGCCAATCGGGCCGTGGCCGAGACCAGTGATCTGTTGAAGCATCCACCGACGAGGCCCCCTGCAATCCCGATTGGCAAGGCCAGCATCAACTGTTCCGCCTCGGGAGTCATCACGTTGATCACGCCGAGGCCGAAGATCGGCTCACCTCCAAGGTTGCTGAAACCTGCAGCAGCAACACTGATCACAAGGGCTGGCCACAGCATGGTGATGCTGTAATCCGTGGTGAGCTCCTCGAGCATGAACACCGCTCCAAGCAGAGGGGTGTTGAACGCTCCGGCAAGTCCGGCGCCGCCTCCGATGGCGACAAGCTGCCGCTCGTTGAGGCTGGGCAACCAGCGTCCCCAGCGGCGTTGCATCGCTCTGGCGACAGCGGCACCAACCTGCACGACCGGGCCTTCGCGTCCGAGCGGAAGCATCGCCAGGGTTGCCACTGACCAGAGCGACGCCCTCTGAACCGTTCCCGCTGCGGACATGGCTTCCGGCATCCGGGATGGATCGTCGAGGGCATTGATGGTGGAGGGAATGCCTGACCCGGATCCCGCCTTCCATCGGCCCTGCTGCAACGTCAGCAGAAGTGGCATCACGACAACGGGCAACAGAGCAACCAGGACACCGCCATGGCTCCATTCACCGGTTCGCGTTGGCAGAAGGGCGAACAGGTGGTTCTGGAGTCGATCCACAACGTTGAGGGGCCAGCAGGCCAGACCGATCGCGAATCCCACGGCGCTCAGGCCGATGGCATGTCTGATCAGGCCTGCCAATGATGAGGCGCGATGGTCAACAAGCTCAGGGAAGAGATGTTGCTGATGTCTGGCATCTGGGCTCATGGCAGCACCCCGAGGCCGATGGAAGCCTCCGCAATGAGGTCGGACACGTAGGGGTGATTGGCGCGTTTGTCGTCACAGACAAGACGCCCCTGGTCATCGCAGGTCACGATCAAGCGATCGCCTTGCCCATTGGTCAGGCGGAACTGATCGGTCGCGATCCGCTCACAGCAGTAGTGCTGCCCGAAGCGGTGTAATTCCATCCGTTCGTAATGGGGGCGAAGTGCCTTGATCTCCAGTTGCAGGCGGTCCTCCCCTTGCCAGCGGTTCATTGACAGCGTGAAGGCCACATCGATGCATGTGGCGATGGTTGGCTCACCGCGCCATCGCCAGGCGATTCCCTCGTGGATCGCATCTCCCTGGCGCAGGCGCAGTTTGAGATGCCCTCCCCGCAGTTGCCGTTGATCAATGACATCGCAAGCTCTCGCCCAGAAGAGGGGTTTCGGATTCCCGATGCCGTAGGGCTCCAGCTTGAGAAGCGATGACCAGAGTCCGCGATCAATGTCCTCCAGGTGAAGAAGCGCTTCCGGCTTGAGCACCACACCTTGCAGATGGGAGGCCTGCCAGGTCGTTGCGATGGCAATCAATCTCTGGTGAAGAGACGCCACTTTGTCCGCACGGATCGTGAACCCACCGGCTGCCGGGTGGCCACCGAACCGTTCCAGATGGTCTGCGCATTGTTCGAGTGCCTGATCCACGGCGAATCCCTCCGGTGCCCGCACGGATGCACGCATCAACCCATCACCGTCGGCGGCCAGCAGGGCCGCAGGTCGCTGATAGCGCTCCATCAGACGCGCCGCCACGATGCCGATCACGCCATGGTGCCAGTGGCTTTGCGCCAGGAGAAGAAAGGGCGGCATTGACCTCGGGTCGGTCTCCAGCAGCGCCACAGCTTCGGACTCGATCGCATCACAGAGTTCCCGCCTCTGCCGGTTCAGCCCGTCACATTG
The DNA here is from genome assembly GCA_011523155.1 of Synechococcus sp. PL34863bin_39. The sequence goes on from WTHL01000015.1 coordinate 1,820, forward strand.
GCGGGCGAGTTCCACGGCAGCTTCTGTGCTGTCTTCGGTGAGCAGGTCGACGACAAGCCGCGGATCTCCGAGGCGCCCGACGGCATTGATGCGTGGGGCCAGTTGAAATCCGATGTCGTCAGCCCGTAAGGGGCGGTCTTCCAGGCCACTCAATTGCTGCAAAGCCTTCAATCCGGCGCAACGAGTCCGATGAAGCGTTGACAGTCCCTCCTTCAACCAGGCCCTGTTGGCGCCCGTCAGGGGTGCCATGTCAGCGATGGTTCCAATGCAGAACAGATCTCGGGCATTGTTCAGCGCCTGGGGTTGATGGAGCGCCTCTGCCAGAGAGCGGGCCAGCACATAGGCGAGGCCGACACCTGCCAGGCCCCGATAGGGAGAGTCCTGGGGGGTCGTGGCTGGATGCACCAGGGCAAGGGCATCCGGAGGGGGCGTCGGGATGGTGTGGTGATCCGTGATGATCACTTCAACCCCCAGGGCCCTGGCCCGCTCCAATGCCTCCGTTGCTGCGACGCCGTTGTCGACGGTGACAAGAAGATTCACACCGTCGTCTGCGAGCGTTTCGACCATCCCTGGGTTCAGTCCATAACCGTCGTCCATGCGACTTGGGATGGCAGCTACGGGCCTGGCTCCCAGAGGACGCAGGGCTCGAAGCAACAGGGCTGTGCTGGTCATGCCATCGGCGTCATAGTCCCCGCAGATGGCAACGCGTTCGTTGTTCGTGCAGGCTTGTTGAAGTCGAGTGACCGCGTTGGCGAGATCTGGAAAATGGTCGCTTGCGTCAGGGAGCTCCTGAGGATCAAGCCAGGCGAGCACCTGAGCTGCGTCGGTGGATCCCCGTCGCGCCAGGACGGCGCGTAAGGGCAAGGGCAGTGGCACGGTCTCGAGGGGATTTCGGCCCGATGGCGACGGCAGTTGCCAGAGCTGAGGCACATCGCCGGAGGACACAAACAGAGGCCATTGCTAGCCGCATTGTGGTTGCTGAACCCACCGGGAATGCTCCTGCGATTGCAACCGTTGATAGTTGGCTCCACAAACTGTGCTGATCTCAGGCGTGTGAGCGAAGGAGAGATCGCTGTCATTGGCCTCCGATCGGTGTCTTGTCGACGGAATCTGGATGGCTACACATGGAGTGCTGGCTCCAGGACATGCGATGGAACGATCAGGACATTCGGGGTTGGGAATCGCATCGTTTGGCGTTTCTCTCTTTGGCCTGTTTCTGCTCCTGATCTGGTTTGTTCTGGCTGCTCTTGATGCTCCAGACACCGTGGTTGGACTGGCTGTCCTGCTGCAGGTCATGGTGAGCTTCGTTGGTGCTGCGATCGGCGTTACCCCCCTTTTTTCCCAGGTCAAGGTTCGAACCTTTGCCATCCTCGGCGTGATGTTCGGTATGGGCGGCTTTGTGATCGGTGTCGCTCTGATCGGTCTCGGACTCTGGGCCCTGTCCTCTGGATTGGTGTCTCCCTAGGTCAAACAAAAAAATCCCCCTCCCAGAACTTGAGAGGGGGCAATTGTGAGGAGCCTTGGCTAACTCCAAGTTCATAGTAGTTATCCCGTATGAGCCTCCGCTCCTTCCCGGGTCTTGATCCGTTCGAATCGAAACATCATCAGGTGCCTGTTCTTGGAGACAGGTATACAAATGTGGCTGGGAACGCTGCTTCCGTCTGTGTTTTCAGGATTTGATGACTCAACAGGTAAGACCTCCTTGGTCAGCCTGAGACCAACGTTCCGACTGATCTGGTTCGTCCAGCATTGAAATCATGACGTCCGGCACAGTGTGGGATTGCTGGCTCATCGGGCTTGTGGCGTTTGCCAAGATTGCGAAGGCGGCAGACTTGGGGCTGCGTCCGCTCCGTTTTGCATCAAGCGTCTGAACTCCAGGCCGTGTTCTGGGATGTGGATGGAACGCTCGCCGATACGGAGATGGATGGTCATCGACCGGCCTTCAATCTCGCGTTTCAGGAGGTGGGTCTGGACTGGTGCTGGAATCCGGATCTCTACAGACGGTTGCTCTCAATCCCTGGTGGCACCCAGCGCGTTCTGCATTACGCCAGAGAGGTTGGTGCTCAGGTTGGCCAATCACAGTTGCAGCACCTGAAGCGTGTGAAGCAGTCGCATTACCTCGACCTGGTGCGTTCACGTGCGGTGTCACTGCGACCTGGTGTGCTCCGACTGATCAATGAACTCCGATGCCACGGCATTCCGCAGTGGATCGTCACCAGCAGCGGCAGAGCGTCTGTGGACGCGCTGCTGGAGACCTTCTTCCCTGCGGATCCCACACCCTTCGCTGGCGTGGTCAGCTCCGATGATGTGTCGCGTCACAAACCCCATCCAGCCCCCTATCGCTGTGCGTTGGAGCTCAGTGGAGTTTTGCCTGAGTCAGGGCTCGCGATTGAGGATTCCGCTGCAGGATTGCGTGCTGCCACCGCATCCTCTCTTTCCTGTCTTTTGACTCCATCCCCCTGGGATCAGGACGTCAGCGTTCTGTTTGACCGGGCGTGCGCCGTGGTCAGCCACCTTGGAGAGCCTTCCCATCGTCTGGATCTGATGTCAGGGCCGACTTGTCCAGAGGGGATGATCACGCTGGAGTATCTCCAGAGCCTTTTGGAGAACGATGCTTGATGGTGGTTCAGCTCACCCGGTATGAGCGCGTCCAGCGTCAGTTGGCCCGACAGCTGCAACCAGCGCTGGTGGATCCGTGGAAACGCCGAAGCCTGGCTGCCCTGGCTTTGCTGTTCGGTTTTTTTCTCGGCAGCAACCTCACGACTTACTACCTCGAGCAGATCGGTCAGCGCCCTTTGGTGGTTCTGGCTCTTGTGCTGCTGATCGAGATCACGGTTCGGTTGAGAACCCGGGTGTCGAAGGAGCCCTGGCCCCTTGCATGGGTCCTCCTCGACAATCTGCGCATCGGCGTGCTTTACGCCGTTGTGCTTGAGGCCTTCAAACTGGGTTCTTGAATCGGTCCTATGGACTTTTGTCTTGATGACATTCCTGGCCATGCATCGCTGTTGAAGCGTCTCGGCTGGAGTTCTTCACAACGCTGGTACGACACGTGGATGGCCCGGGGGGGATCAGGATTGGCTGCATCCGCATGGCCCTGTGAGGTGGCTGATGACTGGCTTTGGGGAGTGGCATTTCCTCTGCTGACGGCCGTTGAAGCCGCAACCCGTCAACCTGAACGCCAATTGATGGCCTTGAGCGGATTGCCTGGCTGCGGCAAGACCAGTCTTGCCAACTGGATCCAGGCTGCGGCTGTGGATCTTGATCTCTCCGTTGCGGTGATCTCACTGGATGATTTCTACTGGCCGGCTGAAGTGATGGCTCAGGCCATGGAGGGAAATCCATGGAATGTGCCCCGGGCCCTCCCAGGCAGCCATGACCTCAGCCTCATCGCCGAAAGCCTCTCCCATTGGAGGAGAGCAGGGGTGTTGCAAGCGCCACGATTCGACAAGGCTCTCCGCAACGGCGCTGGTGACCGGAGTGGCTGGACCCATCACCAGGCCGACGTCCTTGTCTTCGAAGGATGGTTTCTGGGAGCGTCGTCGGAGGCCGGAGCCGCATCAGATCCAGCTCTGACCCACGCTGAGCAGTCGTACCGCCAGCAAGTGATGGTGGCACTGAAGCTGTACGAACCACTCTGGACCTGTTTTGACCAGCTCTGGCATCTCAGAGCGCCTGCGGTGACGGCATCCCGACTGTGGAAAGTTCAGCAAGAAACACGAATGTTCGAGTTCACCGGTGTGCGTCTTGGGACCGCTGCACTGAACAACTTCATACGCATGATCGAAACCGCACTTCCGCAGGAAGCGCTCCAGTCGATCGGTCATGCAGATGTTGTGATCGAGCTCACGGACGATCGCGCTGTCCGTGAGCTCCGCTGACCGTGTCAGCTCTCGGTGTCTTCAGCTTCGGCAACGGGGTAGACAAAGCCCTGGGCGCGACCGCTCAGCACGGATTTGCCAATGGACATGGCCTTCTGGGCAGCGGTGGCCGCTTTGGCTTTCCACACGGCATGGCGCTGGTTGCGCTTGCTCTTGGAGGTTTTCTTCTTAGGTACAGCCATTGCCGGCGGGTTTCTGCCAAACAGCGATCATCTCTTGTGAAGAGTCCCCTCGTCAAATCGCTAGGCTTTCGAGAACGCTGATCTGCTGTGAGTTCAGGTTCAACGGACCGCCCTCGGTCTTCCAATCCGTTGGCTCTCCTGCGACCGGAAGAGCCCCCTATCTACAGCGAATTACTTCGTCAGATCCGCGACGGCAGCGTCAAGGATCTTGTTCTTGTGCCCTCCAGGAGAGAAGTTCAGGCCCGTTATGCGGATGGACGCCGCGTCACCGTTCCGATCCTGGCCAACGATCAGCAGATTCTTCGCACGGCTGAGGCGGCTGATGTGCCCCTGTCGGTCAAGGACATTCGTCGTGATCAGGCATTGGCCGGTCTTGCCGGAAACCTGGCGCTGATTCTGCTGGTGGTGATCGGTCTTTCGTTTCTGTTGCGCCGTTCCGCGCAGGTTGCGAACCGGGCCATGGGCTTTGCCCGCAGTCAGCCCCGCTTGAAGCCACAGGATGACCTGACCGTCCGTTTCGAAGATGTTGCAGGCATCAGTGAAGCGAAGGACGAACTGCAGGAGGTGGTGACCTTCCTGCGTGAACCGGAGATGTTCATCCGCCTTGGCGCCAAGATTCCGCGTGGCGTTCTCCTGATCGGTCCTCCTGGCACCGGCAAAACCCTTCTCGCCAAGGCGATTGCAGGAGAAGCAGGTGTTCCGTTCTTCTCGATCGCAGCATCTGAATTCGTCGAGATGTTCGTCGGTGTCGGCGCGTCACGGGTGCGTGACCTGTTCCGTCAGGCCAAGGACAAGTCACCGTGCATCGTCTTCATTGACGAGATTGATGCGGTCGGGCGTCAGCGCGGGGCAGGCATCGGTGGCGGCAATGACGAACGCGAGCAGACCCTCAACCAGCTGCTGACGGAGATGGATGGCTTCTCCGACAATTCAGGCGTGATTCTTCTCGCAGCAACGAACAGGGCTGATGTGCTTGATACGGCCTTGATGCGTCCCGGTCGGTTTGATCGCAGGATCCACGTGGATCTTCCTGACCGTCGTGGGCGTGAAGCCATCCTCGCCGTTCATGCCCGGTCGCGCCCCCTTGACGACAGCGTTGATCTTGGTGGCTGGGCCAGACGAACACCGGGCTTCTCAGGCGCTGATCTCTCGAACCTCCTGAACGAAGCCGCCATCCTCACCGCCCGTGCTGGTGTTGCAGCGATCGGTGATCGGCAGATCGAACAGGCCTTGGAGCGCATCACCATGGGGTTGACCGCTGCTCCTTTGCAGGACAACGCCAAGAAACGCCTCATCGCCTATCACGAAATTGGTCATGCTCTCGTTGCTGCACTCACCCCCGCTGCAGGCGAGATCGACAAGGTCACCCTTCTGCCCCGCAGCGGCGGAGTTGGGGGATTCACACGCTTTTGGCCTGACGAGGAGGTCATCGATTCCGGGCTTCTCACCAAGGCGGCTCTGCACGCACGGCTCGTGGTTGCCCTCGGTGGACGCGCTGCGGAGATCGTCGTGTTCGGGGACGGCGAAGTCACCCAGGGTGCCAGTGGTGATCTGCAGATGGTCACGCAGCTGGCCCGGGAGATGGTGACCCGTTTCGGGTTCTCAACGCTTGGTCCTGTCGCCCTTGAAGGCGGTGGGGGCGAAGTGTTCCTCGGTCGCGATCTTCTCAACACCCGACCCAGTTACGCGGAGAGCACCGGCAAACAGATCGATGAGCAGATTCGTACCTATGCCAAGGAGGCCTTGAATCGTGCGATTTCTCTGCTGCAGCCACGTCGCGAGATCATGGATCGCCTTGTTGAGGCCCTGATCACTGAAGAGACCCTGAGCGGAGAGCGCTTCACCCAGCTTGCCGATCTTCAGCCTGTCTCCTCCTGACTGGCTCGCTTGCAGGCGCCGACTTGTCTCGCTCCGTTGTCCTCCTAGCTTGGTTCAGCTGATTGTTCGGAGTGCGTCCGTCCTCTCCACATCAAGGATTCAACCGACGGGTCTGGTTGCTGGGGCTCTGCGCGTTGATCGTGCTGGTGGCGATTGGTGCGCGCCTGCAGGTGGAGTGGCTGTGGTTCCAGCAGTTCTCCCTGCAGTCGGTTCTTGTCAGGCGTTGGCTCCTGGCTTTCGCCGCCGGCGGACTTGCGGGACTGGTTGCCATGGCCACATCGGTGTGGCGGGCGAATTGGCTCGCCGCCGCCGAGTCATCGACACGTCTCCCTGACACCACGCCCCGTCGTTTTGCCCTGCGGGGATGGAGCTATTCCCTTGGCCTTCTGATCACTGGGCTTGTCGTGGTTGGGGACCTGGCCGTGTTGCTGCGTCTCGCCTGGCTTGCCTGGATTGAACCATTTTCCCTCGGACAATGGTGGCGTCAGCCCTTCCCGGGCACGACAGCGCTCTGGTGCATCGCACTGGTTGCCGGTTCAGCACTACTGACGGTTGGGTCCCGACGCACGCGCCGGCTCTCAGTTCTGCTTGTCGGCAGTCTGTGCGTCTGCTTCACAGCCGCCAGGGCATGGGGGCTCTGGAGCCTGGCCCTGTCCATTCCAGCGACGGGAATTCGGGAGCCTCTTCTCCATGCGGATGTCAGTTTCGGCCTGGGACGATTTTCCGCACTGGCCCTGCTGCTCCAGCTTGTCCTGGCGCAATGTGTTCTCACCGTCGGCACAGCCGTCCTGCGAAGGCTGACCCGTTCCCCAGCCCTGTCCGACTGGGCATTTCCGGGAATGGGACCCCGCGAGCTCAGCAAGCTGCGTCCGATGGTGTCCCTCATCCTCGGACTGCTTGCGGCTCTGGTCTGGCTCTCCCGCCACCAGCTGTTGTGGACGCAGGATGGCGTGGTTGCCGGTGCGGGCTGGCTGGATGTCCATGTCGTGCTCCCGCTTCGTCAGCTTGTCGCCGTCTCGCTGGCTCTGCTCGCCCTTCTTGCTCTTGTGCGTGTCAGGGATCGATCGCGTCGAAGCCTGCGCACGATTGCGCTGGCCATCGCTCTGGTGGCGTTCAGCCTCGAATTGGTGGTGGCCCCACTGTTTCAGTGGCTCGTCGTCAAACCCAGGGAGCTGAGGCTTGAACGTCCTTACATCCTGCGTGCGATCACGGCGACCCAACGGGCCTTTCAACTGGACTCCATCACAACGCGTCCCATCAAACCTGCCGCTCGTCTGCGACCTGAGGACCTTGAGGCAGGGAGCAGCACCTTGCGCAACATCAGGCTCTGGGACAGCCAACCCCTTCTGGCGACCAATCGCCAACTCCAGCAGCTCAGGGTCTATTACCGCTTCTCCAATGCAGCAGTTGATCGCTATCAGCTGTCAGCTGACGCCACACAGCGGCAACAGGTGATCATCACCGCCCGTGAACTGGATCAGGCTGCCTTGCCGGATCGGTCTCGCACCTGGCTGAATCGACACTTCGTGTTCACCCATGGATTCGGGTTCACCCTCAGTCCGGTCAATACCCGAGCATCAGACGGGTTGCCCGAGTACTTCATCAGTGATCTCGGACAGGCAACAACCATCCAGGGAAACGAAACGCTCGGTCTCTCTCAGCAGGATGTGGAAGAGAGAGTCCCGATCGGTCGTGCTGCGCTGTATTTCGGGATGCTCCCTTCTCCCTACGCGATTGCGCCCACATCCGTCGAGGAATTTGACTTTCCCGATGGTGATGACAACACTTACAACCACTACTCCGGCGCTGCCGGTGTTCCACTGCGGTCGTTGGTGCAACGCATCGCAGCGTCCGTGTATCTGCGGGAACCCCGTCTTCTGAATACCGGGTCACTGCTGTCTGAGTCCAAACTGTTGCTGCGCCGGGATGTTCGCCAACGCGTTAAAGCCATCGCACCGTTTCTGACATTGGAGGGAGATCCCTACCTGGTTTCAGTGCCGATTGACGACCAGGTCGAAGGCTATGACGATGCTCAGCACCAGTATTGGATTGTGGATGGATATACGCAGTCCAGTACGTATCCGTACTCCGATGATGTATCGGGTGGAGATTCAATTCGGTATGTCCGCAACTCCATCAAGGCGGTGGTGGATGCCTATAACGGCAGCGTGCATCTCTATGTTGCCGAACCTGAGGATCCCATCATTCGAGGCTGGCAGCGTGTCTTCCCGGATCTGTTTCAGCCCCTGGATGTCATGCCGGCGGAATTGCGTCAGCACCTGATGGTGCCCAGTCACCTGTTTGAACTTCAGGTGCAGCAATTACTCCGATATCACGTTACCGACCCAAGGGTCTTTTACAGCGGTGATGATGTCTGGCAGGTGCCGATGGAGCTCTATGGAAAACGTCAGATACCAGTCGCTCCTTATCACATCACGGCGCAACTATCGCCGACTGACCCCTCTGAATTCCTTCTTCTCCAGCCTTTGACGCCGCTTGCGCGCCCGAATCTATCGGCCTGGCTGGCTGCACGCAGTGATGGGCCCCATTACGGCGAGCTGGTGCTGTTGCGATTTCCGCCGGACTTTTCCATTTTCGGGCCGGAGCAGATCCAGGCGCTGATCAATCAGAATCCAAAAATCAGCGAACGATTCGGTCTCTGGGATCGTGCAGGATCCGAAGTTGTTCAGGGCAATCTGATCGTTCTGCCTATGGGTGATGCGCTGCTGTACGTCGAGCCCGTTTATCTGAGGGCACGTCAGGGCGGATTGCCGACACTTGAGCGTGTGGTGGTGAGTGATGGCAGTCGCGTCGCCATGGATGAGAACCTCATGGACGCGATTCGTGCTCTTCTGGGCAATCAATCCGACACAGCCCTGGTGGAGGATCTGACGACTGCTTCAGACCCTTCCTTGAATGCACCATGAAAAAGGCCGCCCCAAGAGGCGGCCTGGAATCCTTTGAATCGGGCTTGATTCAGTTGACTGCAGCGAAGAACTCCTTGCTGCCGACGGGATCCGGCTTCATGGTCTTTTCGCCAGGTGTCCAGTTGGCGGGGCAGACCTCGTCGGGGTGAGACTGCACATACTGGAAGGCCTGCAGCACGCGGAGGGTCTCATCAACGTTCCGGCCAACAGGCAGGTTGTTGATGGTGGAGTGCATGATCACACCATCGGGATCGATGATGAACA
>WTHL01000077.1 GCA_011523155.1 Synechococcus sp. PL34863bin_39
CCCTGCTTCGCGTGCCATGGCCTGAATCCGCTTGCGGACAGCGGGCCTGACAAAGAACGGCACTTCCTTCAGCGCCTTTTCCGCCTCAGCGCTCCAGTTCAAGGTCGGATGAGCATCTCCATCAGTGGAGAATAGGGGACTCGAACCCCTGACCTCTGCGGTGCGATCGCAGCGCTCTACCAGCTGAGCTAATTCCCCGATCGCTGAAACCTAGCGTCAGGACAGGGGCAGAATGGACGTTCTGTGCGACAGAGCTGCCCCATGGCCAATCCGGCAATCACGCCTGAGCAGCTCGACGGTTTTGACGAGGCCTCCGTGGCTGTGCTGGCCCAGCGTCTTGAAGACGACGACTACCCCACACCGTTCGCCGGGCTGGGTGACTGGCATCTGCTGAGGGCCCTGGCGATTCATCGACCTGAACTCACGCGCCCCTACGTGCATCTGATCGATCAGGAACCCTTCGATGAAGACTGAGCCTGTGGTGCTCCAAGGGCGTCGGATCCTCGTTGCGGCGAGTGGCAGCATCGCCGCCGTCAAGACGCCTCTGCTCGTGAGCGCCCTGGTCAAGGCCGGTGCTGAGGTGCGTTGTGTGGTCACGCCCAGTGCCGCCCAACTCGTCAGTCCGGTGGCGCTGGCCAGCCTCAGTCGCCATCGCTGTTACCAAGACGGGGACGAGTGGGACTCCTGTCAACCACGCCCTCTCCATATCGCACTGGCTGAGTGGGCTGAACTGGTGATCGTCGCGCCGCTCAGTGCCAGCACGCTGGCGCGCTGGACGCAGGGTCTCGCCGACGGTCTTCTCGCCAGTCTGCTGTTGGCCAGTGAATGTCCCGTCATTGCTGCCGCCGCCATGAATACAGCCATGTGGCGGCATCCTGCGGTGCTGCGGAACTGGGCCTTGCTGGCAGACGATGAAAGGGTGCTGGGCCTTGGCCCTGAAGCTGGATTGCTCGCCTGTGACCGGATCGGTGATGGACGCATGGTGTCTCCCGGGCTGATCCAGCTGGCGGTGGAAAGCGCATTCGTCTTGTCGGACCAGCAGGGGGGGCTGCCGAAGGACTGGAGCGGACGACAACTGCTGGTGACCGCTGGCCCCACGGTGGAGGGGCTCGATCCTGCACGGGTCCTGAGCAACCGCAGCAGTGGACGCATGGGTGTGCTCATCGCCCAGGCCGCCCGCTTCCGAGGTGCTGCGGTGGATCTGGTGCACGGGCCCCTTGAGGTGCCTGAGTCCTGGCTTGAGGGTCTGAACTGTCATTTCGCTCCGACGGCTGCGGCGATGCAGGAGTGTCTGTCAGTGCTTCAGCCTCAGGCGGATGCTGTGGCGATGGCGGCAGCCGTCGCGGACTGGCGTCGCTGCGGCGGTGCCGCTGCGAACAAACTCCCGAAACAGGAGGCGTTGAGCACTTGGAGCGATCAACTCGAGGCCGTTCCCGATCTCCTGGCCGAGCTGAGTCAGAGGAAGCCTCCCGGTCAGCGCCTTCTGGGTTTCGCGGCTCTGACAGGCCAGGACAACGACATCGTGGCCCGTGCCCAGGACAAGTGTCGCCTGAAAGGTTGCGATCTCCTGATGGCCAACCCGATTGATCGACCCGACCAGGGGTTTGGCGCATCCGCCAATGGCGGTTGGTTGGTTTCAGCGGACGGCAGGGTTATCGCGATCCCCACGACGAGCAAGCTCGCCCTGGCCCACGACTTGCTGAACCATCTTCAGGCCGCCATGTCGGCCGGCGGCTGATCCAGCATCGCGATGAATGTCTTCAGCTGCAGACGGGGGATGTAGGGCCAGCCACCGCTGCGCTCCATGGTCTGCAGCAGGTTGAAGAGGTGCTGACGGTTTTCCGGCAGGCTGCTGCGGAAGGCGCCGTCCTGAATGTTGCGATGCAGCGCTTCGATGCTGCGGAGCAACGCCAGCAGAGCCTCCGGTTTGCCCTCCAGATCCGCGGCAAGTCCGGTCAGATCGTTCAGCAGCGCATCGAGTCTGGCTTGTGCATCACTGGTGAGGTCCTGAGTCTCGGGGCTGGAACTGGGCAACGCGACGGGTTGTTGAGAGCTGCAAAAGGCTAGCCGTACCGCCTGTTTGGCCCTAGTAGGATCCGCCACATCGGTGGATACCGTCCACGTTCAGCCTTTTTGGCTTTCTTCCATGAGCATCCGTCCTCTGCTGGCCCTGGTGCTGGCTTTCTGTCTCACCGTGGTGACCGCCTGCAGTGGCGGTGCTGACGCTGTTGAGCGCTCCAACATCACTTACGACGACATTCGCAACACCGGCAAAGCGAATGACTGTCCTGTCCTGACCGATTCAGCCCGTGGCTCGATCAGCCTGACGCCCGGTTCCGCCTACGAGCTGAAGGGAATCTGCATGCATCCCTCCCGCGTGTTCGTGAAGGGTGAGCCTGCGAACAAGCGCCAGGAAGCCCAGTTCGTGGAAGGCAAGATCCTGACCCGTTTCACCTCAAGCCTCGATGAGGTCTATGGCGATCTGGTTGTCAGCAGCGATGGCCTCAGCTTCACCGAGCAGGGTGGCATCGACTTCCAGCCCATCACGGTTCTCGTCCCTGGTGGTGAGGAGTACCCCTTCACCTTCTCCAGCAAGAACCTCAAGGCCACTGCTGAGGGCGCTGGTATCACCACCAGCACCGATTTTGAGGGCACCTACCGCACCCCCAGCTACCGCACCAGCAACTTCATTGATCCCAAGGGTCGTGCTCTGACCACTGGTGTTCAGTACGCCCAGGGTCTTGTGGCACTTGGTGGTGATG
>WTHL01000122.1 GCA_011523155.1 Synechococcus sp. PL34863bin_39
AGGTCGATCAGCGCACGGGTCTCAGCCCTGAAGAGCTGAAATCGATCATCGGTGACTACGACGCTCTGATGATCCGGTCGGGCACCCAGGTCACAGCGGATGTCATCGCGGCAGCTGATCGACTGCGCATCGTCGGCCGGGCCGGCGTCGGTGTGGACAACGTCGATGTGCCTGCGGCCACCCAGCGTGGGGTTCTGGTGGTGAATTCGCCAGAAGGCAACACCATCGCCGCAGCCGAACATGCGCTGGCCCTTCTGCTGTCCCTGTCACGGCATGTGCCGCAAGCGCACGCCTCAATGCGTCAGGGGGCCTGGGATCGGAAGAAATATGTCGGCAACGAGCTCTACAAGAAGACCCTTGGTGTCGTCGGACTCGGCAAGATCGGTTCCCATGTGGCCAAGGTCGCCAAGGCCATGGGCATGGAGGTGATCGCCTACGACCCATTCGTTTCGAGTGAGCGGGCGCAGCAGATGCAGGTGCGTCTCACCCAGCTGCCCGATCTGTTCAGCAGTGCTGACTACATCACGCTGCACATTCCGCGCACTCCCGACACCGAAAACCTGGTGAATGCGGAGCTTCTTCGCACGATGAAGCCCTCCGCGCGCCTGGTGAACTGTGCACGCGGCGGCATCATCGACGAGTCAGCTCTGGCCGAGGCCGTTGACAACGGGGTGATCGCTGGTGCTGGTGTCGATGTCTTTGCCAGTGAGCCTCTGGCCGCTGACTCACCGCTGCGTGCGGTGGAGCGTGGTCTGGTGCTGACGCCCCACCTGGGGGCATCCACCGAAGAGGCCCAGGAGAACGTCGCCATCGATGTGGCGGAGCAGATCCGGGATGTGCTGCTTGGCCTCCCGGCACGGAGTGCGGTGAATATTCCTGGTCTCAGCGCCGAGATCATGGAGCGCTTGAAGCCCCACCTGCAGCTGGCGGAGACCCTCGGACTCCTGATCAGTCAGTTGGATGGCGGTCAGGTGGAAGAGCTTGAGGTGCGTCTGCAGGGCGAATTCTCCGAGCACCCCTCTCAGCCCCTGGTGGTGGCAGCGCTCAAAGGGCTGCTCTCCAATGCCCTCGGCGACAGAATCAATTACGTCAACGCTGCATTGGAGGCCAAGGCCCGGGGCATTCATGTGCTCGAGGTGAAGGATGAGTCCAGCCGGGATTTCGCCGGTGGTTCACTTCAGCTCACGACCCGTGGATCCCAGGGAGGGCACAGCGTCACCGGCGCTGTGTTCGCTGATGGGGAACTCAGAGTGACAACGATCGACGAATTTCCGGTCAATGTGCCCCCCAGTCGCCACATGCTGTTCACTCGCCACCGTGATATGCCGGGGATCATCGGGCAGCTCGGGTCGGTCCTGGGTGAGCACAACGTCAACATCGCCTCCATGCAGGTGGGGCGCCGCATCGTTCGTGGGGATGCCGTGATGGTGCTCAGCATCGACGATCCGATCCCCTCAAGTCTGCTGACCATCATCAGTGGCATCGATGGGATCCAGGAAGCCCATCCCGTGACCCTCTGAGGGCTGAGCGGGACCACGGGCGTCCGCCTTCTTTCTCTTTTCTTCCATGACATCGACATCGTTGCGCTGGTGGCGTCTCTCTTTGCCGCTTGAGCCCGAACTGGAGGAATCGTTGCTCTGGAAGCTGGAGAGTCTCGGTCTGCACCGCCTGGCGGTGCAGCACGCGCCCGAAACCCCGTCACGCCGCACGCTGCTGGCATGGCTGCCCGCCCCGGAATGGCCCCATGATCAGCGCCTTCAGCTGATGGAGAGTCTTCGGCCTCTCGCCGAGACCTTTGGCCTCTCTTTGCCGGTCCCTGAGTGGGCCGAGCTTGACGATGAGGACTGGAGCCTGACCTGGAAGCAGCACTGGCAGCCCGACCCGGTGGGATCCAGGCTTCTGATCCTTCCCGCCTGGCTTGAGCCACCCCCGGAACATGCTGGGCGTCTGGTGCTGAGGATGGACCCCGGCAGCGCTTTCGGGACGGGGAGTCATCCCACGACCCGCCTCTGTCTGGAGGCCCTCGAGATGCGGCCACCGTCGGGCCAGAGGGTGGCTGATCTGGGCTGCGGAAGCGGTGTGCTCGGACTTGCCGCCCTCGCCCTGGGCGCTGGTCAGGTGATGGCTGCTGATACCGATTCCCTGGCGGTGCGGGCAACGGGTGGCAATGCTGCTCTCAATGGCCTGAACGAGTCCCAGCTGCGCGTGCGGCAGGGCTCGGTGGAGGTCCTGGCTGAGATGCAGGGAGGAGTCCGCGCCCAGCTTCTGCTCTGCAACATTCTTGCGCCGGTGATCGAAGCGCTGGCACCCCAGTTCGACGCCGTGCTGGCGCCGGAAGGTCGTGGTCTGCTGAGCGGCCTGCTGGTGGAGCAGGCTCCCAGACTCACGGATGTTCTGGAGGGGCTGGGCTGGTCAGTGACCGCTCTGGGCTCCCAGGGGCGCTGGGGATTACTGGAGATTTCCCGTTCTTAGGGGACATAAGTTGGCCTTATGGGTGCTTTCGCTTTGATTGGCCTTGTCCGGAAAGGCTGTCGGAAAGGAGTGTGATTGCCTCAGTCCGATGTAGAAGGGTTCAGTCCTGCGGGCCTGTTTTTCAGGTCACTGCACACTCCATCCATCCATGGCTTCCTACAAGGTCACTCTGGTCGCTGAGAGCGAAGGTCTGAACAAGACCATCGAAGTGCCCGACGATCAGTACATCCTCGACGCCGCTGAAGAGCAGGGCATCGATCTTCCCTACTCCTGCCGCGCTGGCGCCTGTTCCACCTGTGCTGGCAAGATCACGGCCGGCACCGTCGATCAGTCGGATCAGAGCTTCCTCGACGACGATCAGATCGAAGCAGGTTTCGTTCTCACCTGCGTGGCTTACCCCACCTCTGATTGCACCATCAAGACCCACGCCGAAGAAGAGCTCTATTGAGTTCCGCCTTCAAGGCTTTCGGTTTCCATCCGGCTTCGTCGCATTGACGGACTGTCCATCGGCCACCCTCCGGGGTGGCTTTTTGATGGCAGGGTATGCATCCGCCTGTGAGAATCCATGCCTGCAGGATCAGCGCCCGCCAGCGTCAGGCCTCAAGTTGATGCCCTGCTGGACCACGGCAGTGTCCACACCAGTCCGGGCGGTCAGTACAGCTTCCGGGTGATCGGCCCTTGCTGCCGCTTGTTTGACCGTGAAGAGCTCCCATGGCCCTGCTGCAGACTTGCCTGGCGCAGCAAGGAGCCCAGTTGGAGGCGCGTGGGTCGGCGCTTCGTTCCTGACCTGGCAGCGCGCCGTTGTCCGTCCTATGCGGTGGAGCTCCTCCAGCCTGGTTCAAGGTCGACCGCAACCGTGCTCACGCTTTTCTCGAGTCGATTCAGCCCTGCCCTGCAGGAATGGTGGTACAGCCGCATGCCCCGCTCAATTGCGCCTGAAAATGGCAAGCCGCCCGCGCCTGGTGAGGCTCACGGCGATTAAAAAGCCGCCCTGGTGGGCGGCTGGGTCGGATCAAGTTCTGCTGAGCAGATCAGAAGTAGATTTTTCCTCCGCCCCACTCCTTGCCAAGCACTTTCGGAGCCACGAGGATGTATCCCGACATCAGGCGAAGATCTTCATCCGTCAGATCACGCATGGCTGGATAGAGATCACGGCTGCGGATGCTGGGGTGCAGATCGGCGATGCTGTATTCACCGTCATAGGACGTGGGGTCCTTGAGGTAATCCACCAGCCCTGCAACGTTGTCCCGGGCTGGAGTCGCCAGCGCAAGGGTCTCGGAATCAAGGCCGACGTTGTGGTTGGTCTTGGTGATGCCGCCGGCGTGGCAGGTGCCGCAACTGGTGTTGAACACTTTGCGGCCCGTCTTGATCTCCTGCTCGGAGAAGGTCACTGACGCACCATTGGCATCAGCAGGGACCGTGAGAGTTTCGGCATCCCACTGAACGGCAAGCGCGGGGGCACTGAAGCTGAAAGCGATGAGCAGAGGAAGGATGAGCAGCATCCTGCCCATGGAGCGACGCAGGAACTGGAAAGAAGAGGCCATACAGGACACCAAAATCTGACGGATACACCGCACCAAGCTCTTGTATCACGGGGCGTGAACCGCTTGGTGACGAACCCCGGGCGTGCTCATGAACTGTTGCAGCCGGTTCAGTCCTCCGGGTTGACGTCCAGGGTGAGAAAGTCCTTGGCAAGCAGGGTGTTGGGGAAGATCGCCTGGGCTTCCTCCAGCAGATTCAACGGCGTCACCGGGTTCCCGGGGGCGTATCGCGGGCTCAGATGGGTGAGGGCGAGTTGCTTGACCCCGGCCGCCGCCGCTGTCTGCGCCGCCATGGTGCTTGTGGAGTGCTGTCGCTGGAACGCCATGTCCGCTTCGGCGTGCGCAAAGGTGGATTCATGAATCAGCAGGTCGGCACCGCGAGCCAGCTCCACGGCTGCCTCACAAAACACCGTGTCGGTGCAGTAGACAACGCTCACACCTGACCGCGACGGGCCGCAGAGTTCGCGCCCATCAATTCTGCGGCCATCGTCCAGGGTCACCGTGCGTCCCTTCTGCAGTTCGGCATAGATGGGACCCGGTGGGATCGCCAGCTCTCGTGCTTTGGCGATGTCAAACCGGCCTGGCCGTGGTTTCTGTTCAATCCGATAGGCGTAGGCGGGAACGCGATGGACCAGAGGGGTGGCGCGCACCACGATGTCGCGGTCTTCAAGGATCAGCTCGGCTTGTTCAGCCTGATCTTTCACGCGGTGGACATTGAGTGGATAACCGATCCGTGTGGAGCTGGTCCGCAGCACCCCCTGCAGATAGTTCTCCAGCGGGTCCGGACCGTACAAGTCGACACCGGAGCTGTTGCCTGACAGTCCAAGGCTTGCGAGCAGACCCGGCAGGCCGAACACGTGGTCACCATGCATGTGGGTGATGAACACCCGGCGCAGCTGGGACAGCCGCAGGTCACTGCGAAGAAACTGATGCTGCGTTCCTTCTCCGCAGTCGAACAGCCACAGCTCGGAGCGCTGAGGCAGGCGAAGCGCCACGGAGGAAACGTTGCGGGCCCGCGTGGGAACGCCGGAGCTTGTGCCTAGGAAAGTGACCTGCACGATCTGGTGCGATCAAGCCTTGAATCTGGCATGGGGAGCCCTGGCTGGTTGTTGTCAGGCGGTGCACACTGGGCTCCCCCGCAGACCTGGACGCGTGGTCCGGCCGTTTTCCCCCTGGTTGTCCGGAGGCCTCGCCGCTCTGATGCTGCAGGGCACCCCTGGGCTTGTTGCCACTGCCGCTGCGGCGGCGCTGCCGGTTCATCGGACGCTTCGCGAGCCCCAGATGCGGGTTCTTGTCGGGGGAGGGGACTCGGTCCTGCTGAGGGCGGATCGCCGTTCTTCCCTTCAGGTGCAGGGGCTTGGCAAGGGCGTGATCAAGCTCTCACGCCTCACGCTGCGGCGGCACCGCGGCCGGCTGCTGGTCGAGGCGCCCGAGCTCGCTTCACAGCTCTCAGCGCCTCGCTCCGGTCTGGTGGTGCGCAGCAGCGACCCCAGGGGGATCTGGCTTGGTCAACATCGCTATGGCGGCGATCTCCACCTGACGCTGCGTGAAGGTCGGATCGAGGTGGTCAATCACCTCGGTGTTGAGGCCTATCTGGCCAGTGTCGTGGGGAGTGAGATGCCCCAGGACTGGCCTCTGGCAGCCCTGCAGGCTCAGGCTGTCGCGGCGCGCACCTATGCCCTGCGGCAGCGGGGTCGTGCGGGCGCTTTCGATGTCAGCGCCACGGTCACCAATCAGGTGTACCAGGGGCTGGCGTCGGCCACGCCACGCACTCGCCTCGCCGTTGAAAGCACCCGCTCCCTGGTGTTGGTGCATCGCGGGAAGTTGATCAACGCTGTGTTTCACAGCAGTTCCGGGGGGGCGACCGAACCAAGCGGCGAAGTCTGGCGCTTTCAGCTTCCCTATCTCGTCAGTGTGCGGGACCACGATCAGCGCAGTCCCGCCCATCGCTGGACGCAGCGCTTTGATGCGCAAACTCTGCGAGCGGCGTTTGCAGAAACCCGAGGGCTGCAGAGTCTGGACGTTCTGGAGTCCAGCTCCACCGGCCGGCTTCGCTCAGTTCGGGTGCGCGGGCCCGCTGGACATCTGGTGATCAGTGGCCGGGAGCTGAGGCGGCGCCTTGGCCTCAAGAGCACGATGGTGCGTTTCAACTGGCTCACGGATACGGAGGCTGCATCCACGCGTTCGGGTGATCGTGCGCTGATCGGATTCCGACGGGAGACATCGGCGTGGGGGGCTGCCGCCAGTGCACCGTTTTCGATGCCACCCCCGCCACCGCCACCCATGCCTGCAGGCATGCCGGTGCTTGAGGTTCAGGGGCGCGGCTACGGCCACGGTGTCGGGATGAGTCAGTGGGGTGCCCGTGGGCTGGCCGACCAGGGCGCAGACTTCCGTCGGATCCTCGAGCATTACTACAGGGGCGTGACCATTCGCCCCTATCTGCCGGGGGATGATCCGGCGATGGCATCACACCCCCAACCAAGGCCAGCCTGAAGCCGTTGACGGTGGTGTCCCGTGTCTGCCCTCCCTCTGCCCGACAGCGTTGTGCTTGTGCAGCGTTCGCAGCCTGAGCTCCTGGTCCAGGTCATTGCCGATCAGCTTGAAATGGCCCTGCGCCGGCGACTGGAGCAACACCGGCCTCGACCCCTCGGTCTGGCCACCGGTCGCACGATGGAACCCCTCTATGCCGCCCTCGTGAGCCGGCTGCGCCGTTGGTCCGCCGCCGATCTGCAGCGCCTGCGCAAGAGCTGGCTCAGCTTCAATCTCGACGGATATGTGGGACTGCCTGCGCGCCACCCTGCCAGCTTCGCCTCCTACATGCAGCAGCATCTTGGCGAGGCCCTCGGGCTGTCATCAGCCCAGATGCGGCTTCCGGATGGGATGGCGCCTGACCCGTCCCGTGAAGCCCGGAGTTATGCCAACGCCGTGATGGCAGCCGGGGGAATCGGTCTGCAGCTTCTCGGGTTGGGCACGAATGGCCATGTGGGGTTCAATGAGCCTCCGAGCGATCGGGACGCGGCCTGTCGCTGCGTCGACCTCTCCTGGGCGACCCGGGTGCAGAACGCTGATGCTTTCTCCGGCGATCCGGCCCTGGTTCCCACCCAGGCCATCACCCTCGGCCTGGCGGAGATTCTGGCGGCGGAGGAGATTCACCTGATCGTCACCGGAGCCGCAAAAGCGGACATTCTGCGCCGTGCGTTCGCCCAGGGAAGTGATGCCGGTTGTCCTGCCAGCTGGTTGCGACATCACCCCCGGGTGCACCTCTGGGTTGATGATGCGGCCCTGGGCACTGTGATGGCGACCTGTTGACCCACTGGCGCTTCTGGATTGATCGCGGCGGCACGTTCACCGACGTGGTGGCGGTGTCTCCGCGTGGCGCTCTTCTGGTGCGCAAAGTGCTCTCAGAACAGCCAGGACGATCCGGTGATCCTGCTGTGCAGGCCATTCAGGCCCTGCTTCGGGAGCAGGGGGATGACCAGGTCCTGATCGACGAGCTCAGGCTGGGAACCACGGTGGCCACCAATGCTCTGCTGGAGGGCGCCGGCGACGACGTGTTGCTGCTCACCAATGCGGGGCTGGCCGACCTCCTCAGGATCGGTGATCAACATCGTCCCGACCTGTTTGCCCTGGCACTGACGCCACCCCCTTGTCTTGCATCAGCGGTGGAGGAGGTGCAGGGGCGCATGGGGCCTGACGGCCAGGAACTGGAGCCGCTCCTTCTTGATGATCGCCTTGGAGCCCGTCTGCGCGAGCACCACCGTCAGGGCCTGCGCAGTTGCGCGATTGCGCTGCTGCATGCCTGGCGTCACCCATGCCATGAACAGCGCCTCGAGGCCTTTGTCCGTGCGCATGGCTTCACCACCGTGGTGAGCTCCCATCGGGTCTGTCCGTTGCCCCGGCTTGTGCCCCGCGGGCAAACCACATTGGTGGAGGCGGCGGTTGCACGCCCGCTGTTCACCTATCTCGATCAGGTGCGGCGGGACCTCGGCGACCGCTCCCGTCTCCGGGTGATGACCTCCAGTGGTGCGTTGGAGTCCTGTGATCGGCTGCAGGCCAAGGACACGATTCTGTCGGGGCCCGCCGGAGGGATGATCGGTGCGGTCGCTGTGGCCCGACAGGCTGGCTTCGAACGGCAGCCGCTGGTGGGGTTCGACATGGGCGGCACCAGCACGGATGTCTTCTGTGTGCCCGCCGGTGCCTCTGACCGTGAGTGGGAGCGTTCGGCGGACACCAGGATCGCTGGCCTGCAGTTGCTTGCTCCAAGGTTGCCGATCCACACCGTGGCCGCGGGTGGCGGTTCGATCATCGGCTGTGATGGTGACCGGCTCACCGTGGGGCCCCGTTCCGCTGGTGCCGATCCAGGACCGGCCTGTTATGGACGGGGTGGGCCGCTGACGATCACCGACGCCAATTTGCTGCTCGGGCGTCTGCAGGTGCAGGGGTTCCCGGCCGTGTTCGGCATCAGTGGCAAGGAGCGTCCCGATCCCAGCGTGGTGCAGCGGCAATTCGCGGGTCTGGCTGAGCGCCTTGGTCCGGGAGCGGAGCAGCTGGCGGAGGGGGCTCTGGATCTTGCGGTTGAGACGATGGCCTCCGCCATCGAGCAGGTTTCGCTGGCCCGCGGTCACGACATTCGTGGTGGTGTCCTGGTGGCCTACGGCGGCGCTGCCGGTCAGCTGGCCTGTCGCGTTGCCCGTTCTCTCGGGCTGTCCCAGGTGCTCCTCCACCCGCTCGCCGGCGTGCTGTCGGCCTTTGGGATGGGGCAGGCCCGCCAGCGTCAGTGGCGTCAGGTGGCTGTTCGCGCCTCGCTCGTTCAGGCCACGCTCACCGCTCTTCCTGCAGCTGTGGAACAGGCACTGATCGAGGCGGAGAACCAGCTGAGGGTCGATGGCGACGGGTGTCAGGGCGGGCTGGAGCGCAGGGTGACCCTGGAACTGCGTGATCCCGAATCCGAACAGGGGCTGATGCTGGTGATGCCCGGTCCCTTGGATGGGTCAAGGCCTCAGTTCCCTGACCTGCATGGGTTGGAACGCCAGTTTGACCGGCTGCATCAGCAACGCTTCGGATTCGTGCCCAAACGGCTGAATCCTTTAGTGGTCGAGCGTTTCGAGGTGGAGGTGCTGGCGCCGCCGCTGCTGGGCAGGCACGACCTTGGGCCGGAGGGTGGATCCACCGCCTCCAGGGATGTGATCGAGCCACCTGCCTGCACCGATCTGCACTGCCCGGGTCTCGGATGGTGTTCCGTTCCCCTCTGGCATCGCCATCAACTCGTTGTGGACCAGGTGATCGAGGGACCAGCCGTTGTTGTGGAACCCACTGGATGCATCGTGCTGGATCCCGGCTGGTGCGCCCGCTGCCTCAACGGTGGTGAACTGCTTCTGGAGCAATCCGTGTGCAGCGCCAGCACGACGGAGTTGTCACAGTCCCGCGATGCGCGCGTCGTTGCGCCAGGCCAGTCTTCGGTTGATCCGGTCGATCTGAGCCTCTTTCATCACCGGTTCATGGTGATCGCCGAGCGGATGGGCGACCGCCTGCGGCAGACCAGTCGATCGGTGAACATCCGTGAACGGCTCGATTTCTCCTGCGCCCTGTTCGACCATGCCGGTCGCCTTGTGGCCAACGCACCCCATATCCCAGTGCATCTCGGGTCCATGGGAGATGCGGTGGTGGATTTGCTGGAGCAGCTGAGGGCCGGCGCTCTGCCGGCCCTCGCATCCGGCGATGTGGTGATCAGCAACGATCCGTTCCACGGCGGAACCCATCTGCCCGACATCACGGCCATCACGCCGGTCTTCGCCGGAGGGGATCAACCCCATTTCTTCGTGGCCAGTCGCGGACATCACGCTGATGTGGGCGGGCTCACGCCAGGGTCGATGCCGCCTTTCAGCACGCATATCGAGCAGGAGGGGCTGCGTTTGCGTCACTGGCCCCTGGTGCGGGATGGACAGCTTGACCGTGCTGCCTGGATCGAGCGTTTGGGCCAGGAGGCGCTGCCGCCCCGATCACCCGATGTTCTGCTGGCTGACCTTCAGGCCCAGGTGGCGGCTAACCGTCTTGGCGTCCGGATGCTGGAGGACCTGGTGGCGCGAGAGGGGCTGTCGCGGGTCAGCTCCTACATGGAGCATGTCCAGGTTCACGCGGCGGCGGCCGTGTCATCACTGCTGGCCGGGCTCGAAAGCAGGCAGTTCGTTGTCAGCCTGGACAACGGTGCGACCTTGGCGCTGGACCTTCAGGTCGATCAGCGCCAAGGTCGCGCTCAGCTCGATTTCAGCGCCAGCTCGCCGCAGGGATCCCACAACTTCCATGCTCCTCTGGCCGTGACCAAAGCAGCGGTGTTGTACGCGATGCGTTGCTTGGTGGACGAACCCATACCCCTCAATGCAGGCTGCTTCCGACCTCTCCAGCTGACGGTTCCCTCCGGATCTTTGTTGAACCCTCAAGCTCCCGCCGCCGTGGTCGCTGGCAATGTGGAGACCTCTCAGGCACTCTGCAATCTGCTGTTCGCGGCCCTGGGGGTGATGGCGGCAGCGCAGGGCACCATGAACAATCTGAGCTTCGGCAACAGTCGCTATCAGTACTACGAAACGATTGCGGGAGGCAGCGGCGCAGGCCGTGGCTTTGCCGGTG
>WTHL01000274.1 GCA_011523155.1 Synechococcus sp. PL34863bin_39
GGCATAGGCCGACAGACTCTCGACATAGCGGCGCTGACCTTCCGCAAAGATCGTGTCGAACGCCAGCGAACTCTTGCCGCTGCCGCTCACCCCCGTGAACACCACCATCTTGTTGCGGGGGATGGTGACGTCGACGTTCTTGAGGTTGTGCTGGCGCGCTCCCCGCACCCGAATCACGTCCTCAAGGGAACCGCCGCTGAGGTTGACGGGTTCTTGTAAGGACACGTCCTTCGTCTTGGCGGCGGCAGGACGCATGCAGCGCAGTTCAGCAGCGGATCAGTCTACGGAGACCGAGCACCTGATCGGTTAAGCCACGCGCTGATCCAGCAGGCTCGCTGCATAGGCGCGCGCTTCACCGAGTTCGCCCCCAGCCAGTTCCGCCAACTCCTGCTCCCGGGCCTGAGTGTCCCGCAGGTGGGACACTCGCGAGCGGGTCTGACCATCGACCACCGTTTTGCTGACGCGGAAGTGATGATCCGCCGCGGCCGCCACCAGGGGCTGGTGGGTCACGCAGAACACCTGGCGCTGAGCCGCCATGGTGCGCAACAGATCTGCCATTGCGCCACTCACCCGGCCACTGACACCGGAGTCGATCTCGTCGAACAACAGGGAACTGGAACCATCCACGCCGGCCAGACAGGTTTTGAGAGCGAGAAGGAAGCGAGACATCTCACCACCTGAAGCCACCTCCGCCAACGGAGCCAGCGGCTGACCCGGGTTGGCGGAGAACAAAAACTGCACGGCGTCGGCTCCCTGCTCTCCCGGCTCACAGGGATTGATGGCCACCTGAAAACGCACGTTCGCCATCCCCATCGGGCGCAGGTGATCCAACAGGGTCTGTTCAAGGGAATGGGCTGCCTGTTTCCGCTGCGCGGTGAGCTGCTGATTGACCTGATCGCGGGACTGCCGCGCCGTCTGTTCAGCAATGACCAACTGCTCAAGGGCCGCATCAACACCGCCCTCGCTGAGTTGCTCCCGCAACTCATCCCGCAGATCGCACAGGGCTTCGAGATCCCTGCCATGGCGACGCTCAAGTCGTTTCAGCAAAGCCAAGCGGTCCTGCAACTCCTCCAGTCGCGCAGGATCACTGTCCAAAGCCGTGCCGTAGAGCTCCAGTTCGCGGGTGAGATCCCGTAATCCGGCCTCCAGATCCAGGCAACGTTCGCTCAGGGGTTGCAGCGATCCATCCAGTTGCTGCATCTGCTGCAAGACATGGCAGCAAGCGAGCACATGGTCGATGGCCGATGGCGCCTGATCGGCACCATCCTGCAACCGTCCGATCAGTTCCCCGAGACCCTCCTGCAAATGCACCCCATGCACGAGGCGATCCTGTTCAGCAGTGAGCTGACGCAACTCATCGGGGTCTTCCAGGTTGGCCGCCTCAAGCTCCTCGAGCAGAGCCTGGCGTTCCTCCAACTGCTCCTGAAAACGCTCCGCTTGCGTCCGGGCCTGCTCCAGAGCCCCGAAGGCTTCACGCCACAGCAGCCACTGACGACGCACCTGATCCAGGCAGGCCTCCAACTCTGCAGCTCCCAAGCGATCCAACCAACGGCGCTGCTGCCCTGGTCGCGCCAGTTGCTGGGTCTGGCCCTGCACCGTGAGGTCAATCAACAGGGGGCGAAGGGCCAGCACCTGCTGACGATTCACCGCCACACCATTGATACGAAAACGACTGGAGAGGCGGTCGTCCTGACGGCGCCATTCACGGCACACCATCAGCTCCTCGTCCTCACCGTCACCGTCTTCAAGCGCCAGTTGCTGATCCTCTAACCAGGTTTTGACAGCAGCACTGGGGTCAAACCGCGCTTCAATCCCAGCCCGGGACTGACCGTTACGCACCAAGCGAGCCGCAGCGGTGCCTTGCATCCCACCGAGCACCGCATCAAGGGCATCCAGCAGCAACGACTTGCCAGCTCCGGTTTCACCCGTGAGCACCGTGAGGCCTGGCTCAAAATCCAGCTCCAGGCTGTCGATCAGAGCAATGTTGTGCAGTCGCAGACCGGCCAGCACGGCAGCTCCCGGTGGTCGCGTTGACCGTAGCGGCAGCTCAGCTCGTTTAGAAGGGGGTCACTGCCAATGCCGGCCGTGATCGAACAGGAACTTGGAGATTTCATCGAAGCGGCGGGTCTGCTGAGCTACGACCCCGCAGCGATCACGCGCATTTATGCCGGCCATCCCCAACGGCTGCTGCGTCGCCTGTGGCAAACGTTGGTACCGATCGGACTGCTGTTGCTGGGAATCGGTTTTGACTGGATCTTTCAGCTGCTCAAAGACGAACAGCGGGCCAGGAGTCGAGCCCGAGAATGCGCCGAACTGCTGGTGGATCTGGGGCCAGCATTCATCAAAGCCGGTCAGGCCCTCTCCACCCGACCCGACATCGTGCCGCCGGTCCTGCTGGAGGAATTGGCCCAACTGCAGGACCAATTGCCCGGCTTCGACAGTGATCTCGCCATGGCCTGCATCGAGGAGGACCTCGGCGCACCCGTGGATGAGATCTACGAAAGCCTCGATCGCGACCCCATCTCCGCGGCATCGCTCGGTCAGGTGCACAGGGGCGTGCTCAAGGGCGGCCAAGCCGTCGCGGTGAAAGTGCAGCGCCCCGGTCTGCGGGAGCAGATCACGCTCGACCTCTACATCGTGCGCAATATCGCCGCCTGGCTCAACAGCAACATCGGCCTGATCCGCAGCGATCTCGTGGCCCTGATCGATGAACTGGGCCG
>WTHL01000093.1 GCA_011523155.1 Synechococcus sp. PL34863bin_39
GATTCCCCAGCTCGTGATCGGCCTCACGGTGGTGTCGCTGGGCACCAGCGCCCCTGAACTGTTCGTGAGCATTGGCTCCGTGTTCCAGGGCTCCGATGCCTTGGCGGTGAGCAACGTGGTCGGCAGCAACATCTTCAATGTGATGGTGGTGCTCGGGAGCAGTGCGCTCGTGCTTCCGCTCAAAGGGGAAAGCCGGTTGGTGCGGCGTGACGTGCCACTGCTCCTGGCCGTGTCAGCAGCGGTTTGGGGTATGGCCTCCACCGGCACGGTGACCTGGCAATCGGGTGTCGCCTTGTTGCTGGCCTTGGTGATCAACACGATCTGGGAAATCCGCACGGCCCGCGAAGAACCCGAAGAGATGGAAAACGCGGAGCCGGAGATTGATGCCGCCACCGCGGAGGAAGGCTGGATTAAGGCCACCATTCGCCTGGCAGCTGGTGTCGTGGTGCTCGGGTTCGGTTCCCAGATCCTGGTCAAAGTGGCCAGCGCAGCGGCCCTTCAACTGGGAGTGAGCGAAGCGGTGATCGGCCTCACGATCGTGTCGGCGGGCACCTCGATGCCTGAGCTGATCACCTCTCTGGTGGCCGCCCTACGAGGACGGACAGACCTCGCCATTGGCAACGTGGTTGGCAGCTGCCTGCTGAATCTTCTCCTTGTGCTTGGCAGTGGTGCCATCGCTGCCGCTGGCTCCGGTTTGCAGGTCAGCCCGGAACTCATTCACGACGACTTGCCGGTGATGCTGCTCACCTGCCTGGCCTGCTTCCCGATCTTCTGGACCAAAGGCGCCATCTCCAGGCTGGAAGGAGGGATTCTCGTGGGCCTTTATCTCGTTTATCTCACCGACAACGTTCTCCCGAGAACGATGTTCGCCAGTTATTCCGATGAATTCCGCCTTGTGGCGCTCTGTCTGGTGTTGCCGATTGTGATGGTGGTGATCACCACCCAGGCGTTGGTCTACTGGCGACAGGTCAGGCACCAGCGGTAGAGCGCCTGAGACCAGTGGCAGTGGCTCAGGCCATGGTCACGAACTCTTCAGCAACCGACGGATGCAGAGCCATGGTGCGATCGAAGTCGGCTTTGGTCGCGCCCATCCCGATCGCAATCGCTGCCATCTGAATGATCTCGGCGGCATGCTCGCCGACCATGTGACATCCAAGGACGCGATCACTGGTGGACTCCACGACGAGCTTGAGCAGACAACGCGGACCTGACTTGGGCAAGGCCTGCGCCATGGAGCGGAACCTGGCACGAAACACCTGGATCTGATCGCGTCCATGACGGTCGATCGCCTCCTCTTCACTCAGACCCACCGTGGCGAGCTCGGGTTGACTGAACACGGCGCTGGCGACAAGGTCGTGATCAACCTGGCGATGGCGACCGGCAAAGACGGCGTCGGCATAGGCGCGCCCCTCATCAACGGCCACGGGGGTCAGGCAGACACGGTCGGTGACATCCCCGACCGCATGAATATGCGGGATGTTGGTGGCCTGATCCGCATCCACAGGAATCCGCCCTGCGTCCACGCGCACACCTGCGGCATCCAGATCGAGTCCGTCGAGGAACGGACGGCGACCGGTGGCCAGCAACACGCCTCCACAGTGGATCGCCTCACCCCCTTCCGTCTGGACGGTGTAGGCCTCCCCTACAGCCTTGATCCACGCGGGACTGGTGCCGAAATGAATGGAAACACCGCGCTCCTGCATTCCCTCCCGCACGGTCTCCGCAAGCTCCCTGTCAAAGCCACGCAGCAGATGGGAGCCCCGCACAAGCTGGATCACCTCCACTCCCAGGCCCTGAAGAATGCAGGCGAATTCACAGGCGATGAAACCGGCCCCGACAATCACCACGCGGGAGGGGTAGGACTCCTGGAGAAACATGTCGTCGCTGACCCAGGCCAGCTCTGCGCCGGGCAGGGCAGGGCGCTGGGGACGCCCCCCGACCGCGATCAGAATGTGCTTGCCGTGAAGAACCCGCTCGTCACCGCCACTGGATCGGATCGCGATCCGGTGATCGTCGAGAAAACGCCCCCATCCACTGACGAGCTCCACACCAGCCTTGGTCAGAAACTCAAGGTGCAGGGCATTCAGGCGATCCACCTCGGCACGCACATTGCGCAACAGCACACGAACATCCTGGGAGGCTTCACCAACGCTGAGGCCGTAACTGGATGCCGCTTCCAGTTGCTCCTGCACCTGGGATCCGTAGACAAGCAGCTTCTTGGGGACGCACCCCCGAATCACGCAGGTGCCACCCACGCGATCGCCTTCAACGATGGCGACCCGAGCCCCATGCCTGGCTGCCCGTTTCGCAGCAGCCAGGCCACCGGAGCCCGCTCCCAGAACAATCAGATCAAAACCTTCGTCCAAGGGTCGGCGGGCTGAGCCCCAGCTGACCCCATTGTGCGGGATCTGACCTGAGTTGTGATCAGGCGACGGAAGCAGCAGCGCGGTCGAAGTAGGTGCCGATTTCGCTGCTCAGGGAGGCGCAGTCACCAGCGGCGATGCCAGCCTTGTCATTGACGATGGCCAGGGCGGCTTCCTTCATCAGGTTGACGCCGGCGGCGACGGAGTTGCCGGGGGTGCCGAGGGCCAGGTAGGTCTCACGCAGGCCGTTAAGGCAGCGGTCTTCCATCACGGACGCGTCACCGGTGAAGGCTGAATAGGTGACGTAACGCAGGATGATCTCCATGTCGCGCAGGCAGGCAGCCATGCGGC
>WTHL01000050.1 GCA_011523155.1 Synechococcus sp. PL34863bin_39
ATCGAATCAGCGGTGAGCTCCACCACATCACCGTTGTCGATGATCAGGGTGTTGTCTTCCGGCACACCCATCGAGTGGCCGGTCCTGGCGTGCTGCACCAGCATGCGGTGCTCGCCGTGCACGGGCACGAAGAACTTGGGCTTGGTGAGGGCGAGCATCAGCTTCTGGTCCTCCTGGAAGCCGTGACCGGACACGTGAATGCCCTCGCCCTTGCCGTAAACCACCTTGGCCCCGAGCATCATCAGCCGGTCGATGGTGTTGACCACGGAAATGGTGTTGCCGGGAATCGGACTGGCCGAAAAAATGATGGTGTCGGTGCTCTTGACCTTCACCTGCGGGTGCTCACCACGGGAGATCCGGCTCAGCGCCGCCAGGGGCTCGCCCTGGCTGCCGGTCATCAGCAGGAGCGTTTCACGGTCCGGCAGATCATTGATCTGCTTGATCGGCACGAACAGATCATCAGGGGCGCGCATGTAGCCCAGTTCCCGCGCCTTGGCGATCACATTCAGCATGGAGCGGCCGAGCAGACCGACCTTGCGACCATTCTTGAGCGCAAGCTCGAGGATCATCGCCACGCGGTGAATCGAGCTCGCAAACGTGGTGATGATCACCCGCCCTTCGGCCTCGGCCATGCGGCGGTCGAGGTTAGGGAAGACCGAACGCTCGGGTGGACAGAAGCCTGGCACCTCGGCGTTGGTGGAATCACTGAACAGGCAGAGCACGCCCTGATCGCCGTAATGGGCAAGACGTGCCAGATCGAAGTGCTCGCCATCCACAGGGGTGTGGTCGAACTTGAAATCCCCCGTGAAGATCACGGTGCCCACCGGCGTGGTGATCGCCAGCGAAAAGCTGTCGGCCATCGAGTGGGTGTTGCGGATGAACTCCACGGAGAAGTGCTGGCCCACCTTCACCACATCGCGGGGCCCGACGGTCTGCAGGGTGGTGCGGTCGCGCACCCCGGCCTCATCCATCTTTCCGGTGAGCATCGACAGGGCCAGACGGGGCCCGTAGATCACCGGGATATTGAAATGCTTGAGATGGTGGGCAATGCCACCGATGTGGTCTTCATGACCATGGGTGACGATCATTCCGCGGATGCGCTTCTGGTTCTCGCGCAGAAAGCTGGTGTCGGGAAGCACCACGTTCACGCCGTGCATGCCGTCACTGGGGAACGCCAGGCCAGCGTCCACCAGCATCAGATCATCGCCGTACTCGAACACGCAGGTGTTCTTGCCGATTTCATGGAGACCACCGAGGGGAATCACCCGCAGGCAGGGCTCTTTGGTGGTGGCTTGGCCGTTGCGTGCGCGGCTGGCGGTGGAGATCGGAGTCATGGAAGCGTCGTCAGATCGGGACAGTTCAGTCGGACAAGGGACGCGGGCGGGACGCACCGGCGTGCCTGAGGTGAATCAGCCGTGGCGTCAGGTCTGACGCAGGGCATTCAGGGTCTGGGTCAGGGCATCTCGCATGACGGAATCCAGGGGTACAAGGGGAAGACGGGGCGCGCCGACGGGCCAGCCGCTCAGTTCAAGGGCTGCTTTCACGGGGATGGGATTGGTGGTGGCGAACAGGGCCTTGCAGACGGGCAGCAGCGCTTCGTGCTGGGCAAGCGCTTCGGGGTGACGGCCGCTCAGGAAGGCCTCGATCATGGTTTTCATCTGACGACCGGCCACATGGCTGGCGACGCTGACCACACCGACCGCGCCAACCGCCAGCATTGGCAGAGTGAGCGCATCATCACCGCTGTAAACGGCCAGCCTTGGCCCACAGGTGAGCCGCAACTGGGTGACTTCCTCCGTGGTGCCGCTGGCAGCCTTGAAGCTGACCACATTGGGGCAGTCCATCAAGCGAGCCACGGTGGCTGGAGCCAGGCTGGACCCGGTGCGACCTGGCACGTTGTAGAGCATCAACGGCAGTGAGGGAGCTGCATCCGAGACCGCTCGAAAATGGGCTTCAAGGCCGTCCTGGGGCGGTTTGTTGTAGTAAGGAACCACCACGAGAGCGCCATCTGCACCGGCATCAGCGGCATGGGCTGTGGCCGCCACCGCCTCCGAGGTGCAGTTGCTACCGGTGCCGGCGAGCACCTTGGCGCGTGATCCCACGGCTTCACGCACGGCCACCAGCAGGCGACCTTGTTCCTCCCAGCTGAGGGTCGGCGATTCACCGGTGGTGCCGCAGACCACGATCCCGTCAGACCCCTCCTCCACAAGGTGCAGCGCCAGACGGCCGGCGAGCTCGAGATCAACGGCCCCGTTGGCATCAAAAGGAGTGATCATCGCCGTCAGCAGACGGCCAAACGGTGCTGGGGAGAGTTCAGCGGAGAGCGTCATGGTGATCAGTCGGCAATCAGCAGTTCGGCGATCTGAATCGCATTGAGCGCGGCCCCCTTGCGGATCTGATCACCACACAACCAGAACTCCAGCGCATGCGGTTCGCTGATGTCCTGCCGGATTCGGCCCACCGCCACGGGATCACGGCCGGTGACATCCGTGGGCATCGGGAACCGGTTCTCATCGGGGCGATCGATCAACTCAACCCCGGGGGCCCTGGCCAGCAGATCACGGGCCTCATCGACCGGGAAGGGCTGGTCGAATTCAACGTTCACCGCCTCGGAATGGGCACGCAGCACCGGTACCCGCACACAGGTGGCACTGAAACGAAGATCCGGCAATCCCATGATCTTGCGGGTCTCATTCACCATCTTCATCTCCTC
>WTHL01000013.1 GCA_011523155.1 Synechococcus sp. PL34863bin_39
AAGACAACAACATCCCCATCGTGGTCTTCAATCTGTTTGAACCTGGCAACATCGGGAGAGCCGTGGCTGGCGAGCCCATCGGTTCCCGGATCAGCAACTGAAACCCGACATGTCGAAGCAAGACCTCGAAGCAAGCATGCAGAAATCGGTGGAATCCACCCAGCGCATGTTCAACACCATCCGCACAGGCCGGGCCAACTCCTCCCTTCTGGATCGTGTCTCCGTGGAGTACTACGGAGCAGACACCCCCCTCAAGTCGCTGGCGACCCTCTCGACGCCCGACTCGCAGACCATCCAGATCCAGCCCTTCGACATCAGTGCACTGGCATCGATTGAAAAGGCCATCGCCATGAGTGAACTGGGTTTCACCCCCAACAACGATGGAAAGATCATTCGCATCAACGTGCCGCCTCTGACCGAGGAGCGGCGGAAGGAGTTCTGCAAGCTCGCCTCGAAATACGCCGAGGAAGGCAAGGTGGCGCTTCGCAACATCCGCCGGGATGCCATCGACAAGATCAAGAAACAGGAGAAGGAGGGCGACCTCTCTGAAGACCAGAGTCGCGACGAACAGGACGGTGTTCAGAAGACACTCGACAAATTCATCGCAGTGCTCGAGAAGCATCTGGCTGAGAAGGAAGCCGACATCCTCAAGGTCTGAGCTTGGTCACAGCTGTGAACAGCGCCGATGTGGCGGTCGTCGGGGCCGGTGCAGCCGGCGCGGCTGCCGCCTTTCATCTCAGCCGGCTAGGACATCACGTCACCCTGCTCGACCGTGACACCCCGGAAACATCACGGTCAAGGATCCGGCCTTGCGGCGGCGGCATGGCGTCATCCGTCCAGGGATGGTTTCCGTTCCCGCTGACACCAGCCGTCGATGAGGTCATCGAGCGGGTGGAGTTCAGCTGGTGCCTGGCTGATCCTGTGGTCGCGGACCTGCCGGGTTCGGCGCCGTTCTGGATCGTGCGTCGCGAACAGCTCGACGCTCTTCTCGTGGAGCGGGCTGTCGAGAACGGTGCCGTGCTGATCGGTGGTTTTGACGTCACGCATCTTGCGCGCTCACGGCAGGGGGACTGGTGCCTGCGCAGCGCCGATGGACGCGAGCTGGAGGCCCGCGCTGTTGTGATTGCGGATGGATCGGGTTCGCCATGGTCAACCCGGTTTGGCCTCGGGCCGAAGACACCGCACCTCGCGACCACCACGTCCGTGCGGCTTGAGGGTCGGGGGACCCTGCGTGAAGGGTCCGCTCGCTTCGAATTCGGCCTCGTGCATCACGGTTTTGCCTGGGCCTTCCCGATCGGCGACGGGGTCAATGTCGGGGTGGGCAGCTTCATCGGCCGAGACGCCGTCGACAGCGACGCAGTGCTCTCCCAGCTGTTGCCGGACCTCGGTTTCCCTGCCGATGCGGGGCATCGGCAGACGGCAGCGCTGCGCGTCTGGAATGGGCACCAGCCTCTGCACGGGGAAGGAATCGTGGCCGCCGGGGATGCGGCCTCACTCTGTGACCCTTTCCTGGCGGAAGGACTCAGGCCAGCACTGATGAGTGGCTGCGAAGCGGCGGCAGCCCTGGACCACTGGCTCAGAAGCGAGCAGACCGACCTGAGTTCCTACTCCCTGAGGATGCGTGAACGCTGGGGTGACTCGATGGCCTGGGGACGACGGATCGCGCAGGTGTTCTATCGGTTTCCGAGCGTGGGATACCAACTCGGTGTCAAGCGACCGACGGCCCCGCGGCGGATCGCCCAGATCCTCTCCGGCGAGATGGGGTATGGCGACATCGCCCAGAGGGTGATTCGACGCCTTCTGTTTCAACGCGGATGACCCGCTGTCATCGGTCGTCCGGCCTTCCCTCCATGGCAACGGTCAGGACGTAGTCGTTGTGCTTGAACTGCATGGAGTCGTCCGAATCCAGACGCTCGAAATTCACGCCACGGTTGGCGTTGGGGAAGACAAAACTTGCATTGTGTGAATGGAAATCCACGGATGTGGCGCCTTCCTCGCCGGGATCCTGATCAATGCGGCAGTCTCCGGCGATCGAAGGCTTGTCCGAACCTGGCCAGTCAAGGGAACACCACGCCGTGGATGAGCCAGCCGTGCAGGCCGTGGAAAGCGCGGCCAAGGCCATCAGCCCACCCACGACGATCGGGTGTTTCATGCAGAAGGAATGCGGATGATTCACCGTAAGGGCGGTGTTTGCGTCGATACGACTGAAACACCACTGGGATACGACCAAATCCAACCGAGAACCGGGGTGACGGTCATGCGGGATCAAGGTCAAGGCTGAGCTGCTGCTGATTCGCCCCCGTCGCCGCTCGGCGTTGGCGGCGACCGCGGGCCGTCACAGGCGAGAGCCCCGCTCGACGGGACCCATGGCGGCGCTGGATCCCATCGGCAATGCGGTCAAACCCCGCAGCGCGCCTGATCGCCCAGATCCTGTCCTTCGCATCGCGAGCCGCAGTGGCGGGGTGAACGATTGGCAGTGGGTAGTCGACCCCCAATCGACACCCAGCCGCCTCGGCCCTGCGGGTCTCCATCGTCCAGGGTTCATGCAGGTAGACATCCGGAAGTCCCTTCAGCTCCGGGCACCATTCACGGATGAACCGGCCCCGGGGATCGTGGTCCTGTCCCTGCTTGATCGGGTTGTAGATGCGGATGGTGTTGATCGAGGTGCTGCCCGACTGCATCTGACACTGGCTCCAG
>WTHL01000140.1 GCA_011523155.1 Synechococcus sp. PL34863bin_39
CGCATGGCCTGCGTGGGCTGAATGAAGGTGCGGCCGACGTAGCGGTTCTTGATCAAGCCATCGCCAAAGGTGATCCCACGGGCCTGTGAAAAACCGATGGCCGCAGGGATGCCTGAATCGGGGACACCGATGACCAGATCGGCCTCGACTGCGGATTCCCGGGCCAGGATCTGGCCGATGCGCTGGCGATAGCTGTAGAGGGACTCGCCGAAAAAGCGACTGTCCGGACGGGCGAAATAGATCATTTCGAACACACACATCCGGGTTGTGGCGTCCGCCCACTGCTCACGCGTGGGCTCGGTCTCACCCAATCGGTAGGTGATCAGCTCTCCGGGTTCGACATCGGCTTCATAGGAGGCACCGATGATGTCGAGTCCGCAGGTTTCGCTGCTGACCACCCAGTGCCCACTCTCCGCGTCGCCCAGACGACCGAACACGAGAGGACGGATGCCGTAGCTGTCGCGAAGAGCGAAAAGCTCGGTGGCAGTCCCGATCACAAGGCTGAACGCACCGCGGCACATGGCCGCGGCCTCCGTGATCGCAGGTTTCCAGTCAAGCCCGCGATTCACGGCCTGCTGGATCGCGAAAGCGATCAACTCGGAATCCGTGGTGGAGGTGAATTCGGTCAGACCGTCGTCGAGCCTGTCACGCAGCTCCGCAGCATTCACAAGGTTGCCGTTGTGGGCGAGGGCAAACGGCCCAAGCCGGGTCATGAGCACCACGGGCTGGGCGTTGCAGACCTTGCTGCTACCGGTGGTGGAATAGCGGTTGTGGCCGACGGCGAGGGTGCCGGGCATCCGAGCGAGCACGTCCTGGTCAAAGACCTGGCTCACCAGACCCATGTCCTTGTGAAGCCGGACCTTGCCTTCATTGAAGACCGCGATTCCGGCTGATTCCTGGCCGCGGTGCTGAAGCGAATAGAGGCCGAAGTAGGTGAGATTGGCCACGGGCTGACCCTCAGCCAGAACGGCATAGACACCGCAGGCCTCTTCCATCCGGTCGGGACGCTCTGTGATGGGCTGTTGCACAGGGCGCCTCGACTTCAGGGTTCCTTCACAATTTTGCATCACGCCCTCGCAGGCCATCACGCAGCCTCGATGCGCCGAGGCAGCGCATCCTCAAATGCGGACGCCAACGCCGTGACCGGCACATCCAACAGGGGCGCTCCGTCCGCCACGATCTGCAGCTGAGGTCGTTCGACCACCTCACCGAGCTCCTGCACAGGCACCGCAGCGCTGGCGAGCAGGTCCTGCCACTGAGGCAGGCACTCGGCCTTGACCGACACAACAATGCGCGCGCCGCCTTCCGCAAACAGGCGACGCTCAACGCGAGCGTCGGACGCAGGCAACCTGATCTCGGCACCCAGGCCTGCCGCCAGGGAGGACTCCGCCAGGGCGACGGCAAGGCCGCCGTCACTGCAGTCATGGGCCGATGCCAGCAACCCCTGATCAATCGCCTGACGGACCAGACTCTGCACCGCCTTCTCCAGCTCCAGGTCCACCCTGGGAGGCCGTCCGGTCAGAAGACCGTGCATCACCCCCTGGTAGCTGCTTCCAGCCAGGCCGACACGATCATCCAGAGCCTGATCAGCCGTGGCGCCGAGGAGCACGACGTGATCACCGGCCTGCCGCCAGGACAGACCGCACACCTTGTCGATATCGGCGACCATGCCGACCATGCCCACAACCGGAGTCGGATGAATCGGCATCAGGGTGCCGTCATCGGAACGTGTCTCGTTGTAGAGAGAGACATTGCCTCCTGTGACCGGCGTGTCGAGGCTGCGACAGGCTTCGGAGAGACCGCGACAGGCCAGAGCCAGCTGCCAGTAGCCACGATCCGTTTCAGGGGAGGGGAAGTTGAGGTTGTCGGTGACCGCGAGAGGTTCCGCGCCGACGCAACTGAGATTGCGCGATGCTTCCGCCACGGCTGCCATGGCGCCGCGTTCGGGATCGAGCGCCACCCACCGATTCGGACAGTCCACGGTGGCGGCAACCCCGCGGACGGTCGTCCTCAGTGACGCCTCCCCTTGCTGGGGACGCAGACGGACCACGGCGGCATCAGCACCGCCGGACGGCATCACCGTGTTGGCCAGCACCTGCTGGTCGTACTGGCGATAGACCCAGCGCTTGCTGGCGATGGTGGGATCGTCCAGCAGGCGCAGCAGATCCGCCCCCCAGTCGTGCTGATCAGGCACCACGGGCAGATCGCTCTCCTGCCAGGCCCAGTGCTCCTGGATGTCGGCCGGTGGTTCCGCGATCAGCTGGTGATGGTTGATGGGGGTGTCCTCCGCCAGCGCCCGGGAGGGAACCTCGGCCGCCACGGCTCCATGCTGCAGAACCCGGACCACGGGTTCCTCCAGCACCCGGCCCACCACCGCCGCCTGCAGACCCCAGCGACGGAAGCGCTCCATCAGAGGCTCTTCGCGTCCGGCCCGAACCACGAACAGCATCCGCTCCTGGGATTCGGACAGCAGGTATTCGTAGGCCGTCATGCCCTCTTCCCGGGCGGGCACCTTGTCGAGATCCAGTTCCACGCCCACGTCGCCCTTGGCGGCCATCTCCGAACAGCTGCAGGTCAGGCCGGCGGCACCCATGTCCTGAGCGGCGACCACATCACCGCTCTGAAAGGCCTCAAGACAGGCTTCAATCAGCCCTTTCTCCAGAAACGGATCACCCACCTGAACGGCAGGGC
>WTHL01000104.1 GCA_011523155.1 Synechococcus sp. PL34863bin_39
CCTGATCACCAGTTCCGAGACCTTTCTGGATCTGATGCCCGACAAAAGCAGAGGCAGCATCGAAGTGGGTCTGATCCGCCTCCAACCCGGCGTCGATCCTGAGTCAGTCCAGGCGAGCCTGATCGCTCTGCTCCCCAACGATGTGCGCGTCCTCACCAAACAGGGCTTTATCGATTTCGAGCAGAACTACTGGCGCAGCAGCACATCCATCGGTTTCATCTTCACTCTCGGGGCAGCGATGGGATTCATCGTCGGTTGCGTCATCGTGTATCAGGTGCTGTACACCGATGTCAGTGATCATCTGCCCGAATACGCGACCCTGATGGCAATGGGGTACCCCGTCTCGAGGCTTCTGGGGGTTGTGGTGCGTGAAGGCCTGATGCTTGCCGTGATCGGCTATCTGCCTGCCTACACGGCCGGTCAGGGTCTCTATTGGTTCGTTCGTGATGCCACCCGCTTGCCTGTCGGGATGGATCTGACGCGATCCCTGACCGTCTTCCTGATGATTGTCGTCATGTGCATGGTGTCCGCGGGGCTGGCCATGCGCCGGCTGGTGGATGCCGATCCTGCTGAGATCTTCTGATGTCTTCCATGGTGTCGATTCAGGGACTGAGTCACTGGTATGGCCAGGGAGCCAACCGCCGACAGGTCCTGGATTCCATCGACCTCGCCATTGAACCCGGAGAAGTGGTTCTGCTCACAGGACCATCGGGCTGTGGGAAGACCACACTCCTGACCCTGATCGGAGCCTTGCGGACGGTTCAGCGCGGGACTGTGACCGTGCTTTCCCAGCCCCTCAATGGTGCGAGTCGGGCAGAGAGGCAGCGGTTGCGCCGACGCATCGGCATGATTTTCCAGGGCCACAACCTGCTGCGTTGTCTGACGGCTGAACAGAACGTTCAGATGGGTGCCGATCTGCTGCCATCGCGTTCCTATGCGGCGCGGAGGGATCTCGCCAGGGAATGGTTGCGAGCGGTCGGCCTCGACGATCACCTTGGAAAGCGTCCCCATGATCTCTCCGGCGGGCAGAAGCAACGGGTCGCGATCGCCAGAGCACTGGCGGCTCAGCCGCGGCTGTTGCTGGCGGACGAACCCACCGCCGCTCTCGACGGTGCCACAGGCCGGGAAGTGGTGGACCTGCTCAAGCGGCTGGCCAGGGAGCAGGCCTGTTCAGTGCTGATGGTCACCCACGACCCCCGCATTCTCGATGTGGCTGATCGACTGCTGCAGATGGAGGATGGTCGCCTGCGTGCCTCGGTTGGGTAGGTTGGGTACAGGACATCACCTTCATCACCCCACGCGATGGCTAAGCGCAGGAACCTCAAGAAAGAAAAACAGGAGCGGAACCGCGCCTACGCCCGCAAGTTCAAGAAGCGCAAGATGCGTAACGACGGTCGCGGAGAAGGCGCTGGTAATGGCGTGACGGGCACCGCCAACAACGGCGGCGCTGCTGACTGACGTCGTCGCAGTTTTCGCTCCGAGGGGCCGAAAGGCCCCTTTTTGATGTCTTTAATCTGATAGTCCTCCTGTCCCGGTTGTGCGCGGATGTTGTTCAGCGTTGTCATCCCCACCTACAACCGATGGCCGATTCTTGAGAAGTGCCTGTCCGCACTTGAATGTCAGACCCCGTCCGGCGAGATCGACGGCTACGAAGTGGTTGTGGTCGACGACGGTTCGACCGACGGAACGCAGCAGAAGCTCAGAGCCGATGCCGCTCGCTTTCCCCATGTGCGTCTGATTGAACAGGCCCATGGCGGGCCGGCGGAGGGGCGGAACCGAGGCGTTGACCACGCGACCGGTGACGTCATCGTCTTCATCGACAGCGATCTCGTGGTCACGCCGGACTTTCTGGCCTGCCATGCCCGTGCTCTTCAACGGAGCTGGTCGCGTCGTGGTGACAGGCGTTGCTTCACCTATGGCGCCGTCATCAACACAGCCAACTTTGAGAATCCCACCTCGGAGCGCCACAAGCTTCGAGATCTGTCCTGGGCCTATTTCGCAACCGGAAATGTGGCGATTGACCGCTCAGTCCTGCAACAGGCGGGGCTCTTCGACACTGGCTTCCGCCTTTATGGCTGGGAGGATCTTGAACTTGGCGAGCGCCTTCGCCAGATGGGCGTAGACCTTGTGAAGTGCCCCGAGGCCGTCGGCTATCACTGGCATCCGGCTCTCAGCCTGGCGCAATTGCCCGACCTGATCAGGGTCGAAAGGGAACGGGCCAAGATGGGACTTGTGTTCTATCGCAAGCACCCCACCCGGCGGGTTCGCTTCATCATCCAGTTCACCTGGATGCATCGCATTCTCTGGGAATTACTCACGCTTGGTGGGCTGCTCAACGAGGTCAGCCTTCGCCCTCTCCTCTCATGGCTGATCCGCAGGGGCCACGCCGGCCTGGCGATGGAGTTGCTGCGTCTTCCCCTGAATCGCATCAGCGTTCGTGCTCTCTACCGCGAGGCCAGAGCGGTCGGGATCCGTTAATCCGTCTTTTGATAAATTCATTGGGTTCTTTCATTCCGCACACCTGTCTGTTTCGGGTGCTGGTCATTGACCATCCCTGACAGGTGGAGGCGAACCCGAAACCCCTCAAAACTATGGCTGTTGTCACTCTCGCCGAGATGATGGAGGCTGGTGCTCACTTTGGGCACCAGACCCGTCGTTGGAACCCCAAGATGTCGCGCTACATCTACT
>WTHL01000171.1 GCA_011523155.1 Synechococcus sp. PL34863bin_39
CTCACGGCGTTTCTGGAGCAGGTGGTGGGAGCGACCCACAGCCATCCGGCCGTGCTTGTGGGCAATTCCCTTGGAGGCCTGAGCGCCCTGACTGCTGCCGTGCTCCGACCCGACCTCGTGTCAGCGGTGGCTGCGGCACCACTTCCCGACCCTGCCCTGATGCAACCCATCCCGCATCGCCAACCGCCCCTCTGGCGACGGCTGCGGCGGACGATCGTTGTGACTGCGATGCGGTTGCTGCCTCTTGAACTGCTGATTCCCGTCATCAGTCGCACCCCCCTGATCCGCCTCGGCCTGCAGGGGGCCTATCGGCGCTCCATTCGCGGTGACAAAGATCTGCAACGCCTTGTGGCCATTCCCTCCAGGCGGGGAACAGCACCCCGGGCGCTGCGGGCCATGAGCATCGGCATGGCCCTTCGCCCCCGCGGCGCCACCGCACCAGCGCTGATGGAGCGACTGGGGCAGATGCAGCAAACTCCGCTGTTGCTGGTCTGGGGGCGACAGGATCGCTTCGTGCCGCTCATGATCGGCAAACGACTGAAGGAACACCATTCCTGGCTGGAGCTTGCAGTGATCGACAACAGCGGCCATTGCCCCCACGATGAGCGACCGGAAGCCTTTCATCAGGTGCTCCTGAGCTGGCTGGACCGTAACTTGGACGGCGAACGTCCACTGCAAGCGCAACGAGGGGCATGAAGCACACCCTTTCCGTACTGGTGGAGGATGAGTCGGGAGCACTCAGTCGAATTTCCGGGCTGTTTGCACGGCGGGGATTCAACATCGACAGCCTGGCCGTCGGACCAGCTGAAGCCGATGGACGGTCACGCCTGACCATGGTGGTGGAAGGGGACCAGCACACCCTTCAGCAGATGACGAAGCAGCTCGACAAGCTGGTGAATGTTCTGCAGGTGCTCGATCTTTCCCAGATCCCAGCGGTGGAAAGAGAATTGATGCTCCTCAAAGTGTCTGCACCTCCGGAACAACGCAGCGCCATTCTCGAGCTGGTGCAGGTCTTCAGGGCCAAGGTCGTTGACGTGGCGGATGACGCACTGACCCTTGAGGTGGTTGGTGACCCGGGCAAGTTGGTTGCCCTTGAAAGGCTGATGGCGCCCTACGGCATTCTCGAAATTGCCAGAACCGGCAAGGTGGCCCTGGAACGCTCATCCGGCGTGAACACCGAATTGCTCAAGGCTGCAATCACAGGCGGGCGCGTCCCCGCCTGAGTCCAACCATCAGGGATTGGTGGTGATCAAATCAGCGCTGATGATGCGGTCATCAGCCTGAATGGAATCGACAACCTCCATGCCCTCGATGACCCGCCCGAACACGGCGTAGCGGCCGTCGAGCTCAGGCAGAGGCTTCAGGGCGATATAGAACTGCGCACTGGCGGAGTCAGGCGCCTGGGAGCGGGCCATCGCGAGAGCTCCCCGATCGTGGGGAAGCTGAATTCTGAGCAGATCACTTGGATTGCTCGTGACCCTTCCATAGCGAGGTTGATTCTCATGGGTGAATTTCACCTCAAGGGGGATGTAGCGGGCCTGGCCTTTGTCGGGATCAATGAAACTGCCGGTTCCATAGGCCGAACGTGGGGTTGCAGGATCCTTGGACGCTGGATCCCCGCCCTGCACGACGAAGGGAACCGGCTCCCGCACCACCCGATGAAACACCGTGCCGTCATACACACCGCGTTTGACGAGGTCGGCGAAATTGCCAGCAGTCAGTGGAGCCGCATCGCCGTTGAGCTCCAAAGTGACCGCACCGCGGTCGGTGTTGATGCGGACCAGAGCCTTGCCACTCAGGCATGGGGATGAGGCCTGATCACAGCCGGGGGGGACGGAAGCCTGACCTGAGGCCGTGCAGGCGCTCATCAAGGGAACAAGGAGCAGCAAGGCAAGGGCACTGGCCCAGAAGGAATGACGTGTCTTCACTGGTTTCAGAGACCCTCGAGATTGACACCAAGGAAACGGGCCAGTTCTGCACCGTCCTGCTCGAGCTGCGCCAGAGGCAGAGGCTCACCGACACGGGTGAGGGGCATGTCACGGCGACCTTGCACGCGCAGGGAGATCCGCCTTCGCGGATTGAGACCATCGCGGACCTCAACCTTGACGGCCTTCACGTCCTTCAGCGGAATCTCCACACTGATGGGCTTGCGGAACCCCCGCCTGGAAATTGTCACCAGTCCCGCGGAACGGTCGAAGCGATTGGAGCCGGAACCGACATTGATGGCAATCACCGACCAGAGATAGGTCGCGAGAAGGGCAGCAGCGATGCTGTAGAGACCCATCACCAGGCCCTGCGGCACAAAAATGAGGGCTGCGGGATGGCCCAGGGGCAACAGGTCGCGACCGAGATAGCTGGAAAGGGAGGCCAACAGGAATCCGACGCCACCGGTGCTGACCATCAGCG
Organism: Synechococcus sp. PL34863bin_39; assembly: GCA_011523155.1. The sequence goes on from WTHL01000171.1 coordinate 2,407, forward strand.
CCACCACAACATTGGACAGACGACGGGAGCCGAGAACCGGCTGTTCAAGCAGATCGGCAGACATGGAAGCCTGTAGGAAGCGACCATTGTGACCCGCGCACGCCACGACTGACGCGTGATCGACGCCCCCGCGAACCACCGCAGTCAAATCGGAAGAAACACGGAAAAAGCGTTTCGATACAACGGATTTCAGGTGATGCATTACACCCCCGCGAGCCTCACGGAAATTGTTAAGGTCGCCGGGTATCCCACAGCCTGCGGGTAACCGCACCGTTCA
>WTHL01000019.1 GCA_011523155.1 Synechococcus sp. PL34863bin_39
TTCTTGAGGCGTGATCGACGAATCGCATCCACATCCCTGAAGTGAGCCATGGTTCTGAGGCCTGTCCGGGCGTTGAACTTGTCGATCTGATCGGTCTCAGCCGAGCGGTTCGCCACAACGCCACCAAGGCGAACCTTGTAATTCTTCGCTTTGGCCTGAATCGCCTGCACGATCCTGTTCATGGCGAAGATCGAATCGAAGTCATTCGCAGTTACGATCAGGCAGTAGTTGGCATGCTGCAGCGGCGCTGCAAATCCGCCGCACACCACATCGCCGAGCACATCGAAGATCACCACGTCGGTGTCTTCCAGCAGATGGTGCTCCTTGAGCAGCTTCACGGTCTGTCCAGTGACGTAGCCACCACAGCCAGTGCCTGCCGGTGGCCCTCCGCTTTCCACGCACTGAACACCGTTGAATCCCGTGAACACGAAGTCTTCGGGTCTGAGTTCCTCGCTATGAAAGTCGACTTCCTCGAGGATGTCGATCACGGTTGGCACCATCTGATGAGTCAGCGTGAAGGTGCTGTCATGCTTGGGGTCACATCCGATCTGAAGCACTCGCTTGCCCAGCTTTGAAAAGGCGGCCGACAGATTGGACGAGGTCGTGGATTTGCCGATTCCTCCCTTGCCGTAGACGGCAATCACCAGGGTTTCGTCCTGGATGTTGACGGAGGGATCCTGATGGACCTGCACGCTGCCTTCGCCGTCGGCCGGTCGCGTCAAGGTTGTCGTCATGCGGCGACCTGTTGGATGGGAGATAACTGCATTCAACAGCAGCAGATGTGTGCCGTCCGGCTTTTACCAAGAATTGAAAGATCCTGGCATCGCCTGTAATCCAAGGGTTCAGATTTTATTTCGTTCGCATTAAAAAAAATGAGTGCAATTGCTCAGGCCTTGAAGTGTGCTTTTGCGTCATAAAGCGTCTCGCTGTTGATGGTGCTGCAGCCGGCCTGGCGTGCATAGGCTTCGGTGTTGCGCCGCACTTTTCCTCGCACGAAGAATGGGATCTTCCGTAGTTCAGATTCGCCATCGGCAGTCCAGATCAGCTGGTCCTCGTTGTTGCTTTCCGCTTCCGTCTCCATCGTCTGCATGGCCCCGGCGCCGCCTGGGTGGCCCAGGTGGCTCTGATGACCGTCCACGAATTCGAAGTCGTGGCGGAACATTCCGATCAGGTGTTCCTCCAGTCCCATCATCAGGGGATGGACCCAGTCGTCAAAAATCACATTCGCTCCCTCCCAACCCATCTGCGGACTGGTTCGCGCCGGCACGTCCTGAACGTGCATCGGTGTACTGATCACCGCGCAGGGGAGTCCGAGCCGTTTGGCGCTGTGCCGTTCCATCTGGGTCCCGAGCACCAGTTCCGGAGCGGCGTCCGCCATCGCGGCCTCCACAGCGAGGTAGTCATCGCTGATGAGGGCATCAAGTCCGAGTTCCCGTGCAGCGGCCCGCACCGGTCTTGCCATCTCCCGGCTGTAGGTGCCGAGCCCCACCACCTTGAAACCCAGCTCCTGATCGCAGATCCGGGCCGCCGCAAGGGCATGGGTTCCGTCTCCGAAGATGAACACCCGTTTGCCCGTGAGGTAGTTGGAATCGACTGATTCGGAGTACCAGGGCAGTCGCGAGCGCTGATAGCCCTCGTCGGCTGCAGGCGGCTCAAGCCCCAGCTGCTGATGCACTTCCACCAGGAAGTCGTGCGTTGCTCCGACACCGATCGGCACCGTTCGACTGAAGGGGATCCCGAAATTTCTCTCCATCCAGCTGCAGGTCGCTTCGGCGACCTCCGGGTAGAGGCAAACGTTCAGATCGGCTGTCGGAAGTCGTTGGATGTCGGCAACCCCCGCACCCAGTGGGGCCACCACGGCCACATCGATGCCATGGGTCGTGAGCAGCCGCTGCACCTCCATCACGTCATCTCTGCAGCGGAACCCAAGCAGGGATGGGCCGATCAGGTTGACCCGTGGCCTCCTTCCCTCCTGTTTCCATGCTGTGGCGTCATGCTGAGGCTGATCGGGCACGTCAGGCTTCAGAAGCGCGCGCACCAGCTGGTAGAGGGTTTCGGAGGCTCCCCAGTTCTCCTTCTTGCTGTAGGCGGGTAGCTCGAGGTTCACGACCGGCATCGGCAGGTTCATCCCCGCCGCAAGGGCCCCGGGCTGATCCTGGATCAGTTCCGCTGTGCAGCTCTCTCCCACCAGCAGCGCGTCGGGCTGGAAGCGATCCACGGCATCTCGCACGTGCCGTTTCACCAGCTCCGCCGTGTCTCCCCCCAGGTCTCTGGCCTGAAAGGTGGTGTAGGTCACCGGCGGTCGCTGACCGCGGCGTTCAATCATCGTGAACAGCAGATCGGCGTAGGTATCCCCCTGCGGTGCATGCAGCACGTAGTGCACTCCCTGCATGGAGGCTGCAACGCGCATGGCTCCCACGTGGGGTGGGCCTTCATAGGTCCAGAGCGTGAGTTGCATCGGTTCAGGTGCGGACAGCGTGGTCGGGTTGGTGCGGATGCAGGGCCGGCTGGATCCTTTGCCGGCGGCGTAGAGGCCGGGAGAAGAGTTCCGCCAGATCACCGGCCTGGTCGATGCCATGGATCGGACTGAAGACCAGCTCGATCGACCACTTGGTGGCGATGCCCTCGGCTTCCAGGGGGTTGGCCAGTCCC
>WTHL01000241.1 GCA_011523155.1 Synechococcus sp. PL34863bin_39
CCGCAACATGGCGCGGTTGGGAGACCGCTGAATCCCTTTGGTGACGGCGTCGGAACGGAGCATGGGCCGGAGGTCTGTGCCGATGGCAATCCCGCCAACCTACCGAGCGCTCAGTCCTCGGAACCCAGCCGCTCCAGTTGGGCCCGAACCCGTGCAATTTCCGCATTGAGCTTTTCCACCCGCTCCTCGAGCTGCCCACCATCTCTGGGATCCAGAACCTCGGATCCGTCCTGCATCCGCGGGGCATGGAGCATGGCTTTCTGGTGGTGGAGCCGGCGCCGCCGCTCGGCTTCATTCAGCAGCCACCAGGCCAGACCGGCAGCACCGATGACAGCACCGGTCACAAGGGTGGACAAGGTCCCTGAAGAGGTGCTGTGGTGTTGTCCCATCGTCAACCTGAACCTGTACGAAATCTAGTCATGGCCTCAGCTCCTGAGGTTCAGACGTCGCAGAGGGTCACCGATGCCGGGTTCGACCTGTCCGTCTTCGTTCAGTGTCTCGTCGATGCAGGCCGTGTGGAGCGTGAGGTCTGGAATTTCCTCGCCCAGCAATTTCAACCCCGGACTGGCGCAGAGAGCAGTAATCAGACGAACCCGTCTTCCGTCGATGCCCTGCTCCTTGAGTTGCTGCAGCTGCCTGAGAACAGCTTTGCCATCGGTGACTTGATCCACAAACAGGATCACCCCGGCATTGGCTTCGATCTCCGCCGGGATGCCATTGAGGCAAAGGGCAGCATCGGGAAGAACGCTGCGGGCACCCTGCCAGAGCTCCAGACCGCAGGGGAGGCTCGGAACCGCCAGCAGTGGAACCGAAGCCTCAACCACCGTTCCTTCTGTTTCCGAGGCGGTCGTCGGCACACGTTCCTTGCGATGGGGCAGCCAGTCCCGCAGGGCCTCGTAGGTGAGCCAGCGACCCAGTTCCTGCAGCCCTGTGGCGTAGAGGGCCGGAGGTGTGTCGCGATGCCGCAGCATCGTGAGCCAGTGACCGATCAAGGGATGGGGTGGCACCACCACCCTCAGGCTCATGGCCATGACGCGTCGCTCCGCCGGCAGTTGCCATAACGTGAGCGCTCAAACTACCGGTCCCGATGCACGCCTTCCTTCGTCCTGCCTCGTTCCTGGCGGCGATCCTGGTCGGCTTCACAACCCTGATCTGGACTGTGCCTGCTCAGGCGATCACGGCACCGGAATTGCGGGGGCAACGGGCGGTGCAGGAGATCACCGCCGACATGCACGGCCTCGACTTGAAAGAGAAGGAATTCCTCAAGGCTGATTTGCGCGAGGTCGATCTGAGTGGAACGGATCTACGAGGAGCGGTGATCAACACATCGCAACTGCAGGGTGCAGACCTCCGCAATGCAGACCTCTCCGATGTTGTGGGTTTTGCCAGTCGGTTCGATGGTGCCGACCTGCGCGGTGCCAACTTCACCAACGCGATGTTGATGCAGAGCCGCTTCGCCGACGCCGTGATCGATGGTGCTGATTTCACCAATGCGGTCATGGATCTGCCCCAGCAACGCGCTCTTTGTTCCCGCGCCGATGGCGTCAACCCCAGCAGTGGCGTCTCCACCCGTGAGAGCCTGGGTTGTCGCCCTTGATCCGTATGGCTCAGCGTCTTCCCGTCACCGTCATCACAGGCTTTCTGGGGGCGGGCAAGACCACGGTCCTGCGCCACCTGCTGACCAGCAGCGGCCAGAGACTGGCTGTGATGGTGAACGAGTTCGGCAGTGTCGGTCTCGATGGCGACCTGATCCGCAGCTGCGGCTTCTGCCCTGACGAGGAAATCGATGGCCGTCTGGTGGAGCTCAACAATGGCTGCCTCTGCTGCACCGTCCAGGACGACTTCCTGCCGACGATGGAACGTCTGCTGGAGCGGGCTGATCAACTGGACGGCATCGTGGTGGAGACCAGTGGTCTGGCCTTACCGCGTCCCTTGCTGCAGGCCCTGGACTGGCCGGAGATCCGCAGCCGCGTCCATGTGAATGGTGTGGTGACGGTGGTGGATGGCGAGGCCCTTGCGGCGGGAAGTCCAGTCGCTGATCGCGACGCGCTCGAGCGTCAGCGTCAGGAGGATCCAAGCCTTGATCACATCACAGCGATTGACGAGCTGTTCAACGACCAGTTGCAGGCAGCCGATCTGGTGCTGATCAGCCGTGCGGACCGGCTTGAATCCGCTCCGCTGTCAGCTGTTCAGGCGTCCCTTGCCGATCAGGTGAGACAGGGCACCGCGCTGCTGCCGGTGGCCCAGGGCCAGGTGAATGCTGCCGTTGTGCTGGGGCTGGATCATCATCAAGACCATCACGATCACAGCCACCACCACGATCACGACCATCACGACCACAGCCATGTGGCGGTGGTGGGTCAGAACCTGCAGCTGGATGGCGTTCTGGATCGCTCCGCTGTGGAGGCCTTGCTGCCCCAATTGGTCCGCGATCATCAGGTGCTGCGGCTCAAAGGTCGCCTGTGGCTGTCCGGCAAAGCGTTGCCACTCCAGATCCAGATGGTCGGCCCCCGGCTGAACAGCTGGTTTGAAGCCTCACCCCCCACCGCCTGGACGCCTGATTCCGGCTGCGGTGCTGATCTGGTGGTGCTGTCCCTGCAACCTGACGCTGCCGATGCGATTCGCAGTTCCCTTCAGAGA
>WTHL01000299.1 GCA_011523155.1 Synechococcus sp. PL34863bin_39
GCTGCAGGCGGCGTCAGTGCCTGCGGCAGTGGTTGACGAGCTGCTCGATGCCCTTGCCGCACTGCCCAAGGCATCGCCCCCTGCCGCAACTCCGGCGCCGGCGCCGGATCCTTCGCTCCCGTTGCCGCCTGAGGCCGATGCTGATCCGCCAGTACCGGCCAATGAGGATCAGTTGCAGGCACACCTCACCGACCTGATCGGTCCGATCGGTCTGACGGTGCTGGCCCAGGTGCAGGACCGGCGGCCGGAGGAGCGGCCCGCGGCACTGCTGGAGGCCCTGCAGGGGTACGGCGTTGACCGTGCCGTGCTCGATACGCTGGCGGAGCGCATCGGCCTGGGTTGATGAAGGAGGCCACCAAGGCGCGTCCGGCCCTGCTGCTGCTCAGCACTGGGGGCACGATCGCCGGTCGATCGACGAGCAGCACGCAGTTGAACACCTACGCGGCCGGCGCGCTCAGTGGTGACGAGCTGCTGGCGGCCGTGCCGGAACTGACCCCGCTGGCTGAGATCCGGGTGGAGGCGATCGCCGACGTCGACAGTGCCGAGCTGCTGTTCACGCACTGGGTGCACCTGGTGCGGCGCATCCGCTCGGCGTTGGCGCAGGATCCCGATCTGGCTGGGGTGGTCATTACCCATGGCACCAACACCCTGGAGGAAACGGCCTGGTTGCTGCAGCTGCTGATCGCTGATCCAAGGCCGGTGGTTCTGGTGGGCGCGATGCGACCGGCCACCGCCCTCAGTGCGGATGGCCCCCTCAACCTCTTTCAGGCGGTGCAGGTGGCCTGCAGTCCAGAGGCCCGGGGCCATGGTGTGTTGGTGGTGATGGATGGGGAGATCCACGGCGCCCGCGTCGTCACCAAGGTGGCGACGCAGGGCGTTGGCGCCTTCCGCAGTCGAGGGGGTGCGGCCCTCGGCTGGCTCGACGATGCCGGGGTGCATCTGCCGCCGGCCCCGCAACGCCCCAGCGTGCCGTTTGCGGATCTCGTCCTCGACGCGGACTGGCCCCAGGTGGCCATCCTGCACGGCTGCGTTGAGCCTCCTCCAGCCCTGATGGCGGCGGTGCTCGCCGCCGGTGTGCAGGGTCTGGTGTTCACGGGCACCGGGGCGGGCCAGCTGTCGGCCGGCGAGCGTCAGGCCCTGAAGGCGTGGCACGGTCCCCTGCCGTTGATGTTGCGCTCCAACCGCTGCGGCTCAGGCCCTGTGCACCCCTGCGATGAGGACGAACGCCTCGGTCTGCTTGCCGCCGGATCCCTCAGCCCTCCGAAAGCCCGCGTGCTGCTGCTGCTTGCCCTGATGGCTGGTCACTCCCGTGACCAGCTCCGGGCGCTGCTGGTGCGCCTGCGCCTGATCAGCGCATGACCTCCACCACGGTGGTGTCGCCCAGGGTGGCCGGCAGCGTCAGATTGGTGCCGGCCCGTTGCACCTTGGTGCCGCGGAGGGCATCGAGAAAGGGCTGCACACCCCCCTGATCGCAGCCCGCCGGCGCGTCGCCGCGCACGTATTGCACCGGGATCACCCGCCTTGGGTTCAGGGCCTGAACCACCGCAGCGGCCTCCGGGCCGTCGTAGACCTTGCCGCCACCACCGACGCCGATGATCAGCACGTCGGGACGGCCGAGCAGCACCCGGTCGTCGCCGCTGAGCGTGGCGGCTGTGCCGCCGAGGTGCGCGAAGCTCAGGCCCCCCTGCTGCCAGCGCCAGAGTGTGGCCTGCCCATAGCGGCGCCCGCCGATCCGGTCGTGGGGAGCGGCGAATCCCTCCAGGGTCAGACTGCCGACCCGGAAGGATCCCGGTTGGGAGAGAAACGTGCCCTGAGCGATCCGGGCGCCTTCATCCGGCAGCTCCGAGCTCGCCAGGATCACATCGGCGTTCACCCTCGGTTCGGCCAGCCCCTGGGCACAGCCGACGGCCTTGAAGGGGTTGATCAGCACGGTCTCCCCGCCGCCCCGGATCAGCAGTGCGCTGTGGCCGTAACTGGTGATCGAGACACCGCCGGCATGGGAGGGCAGCATCGAGCCCAGGGCGAGGCTGGATCCCAGCAGCACCGCTGCGGATCGAACGGCCTGGATCGACGGGCGAGCTGGCATGGACGGGATCCGACTGGAATCGGAAACTAGCAGCGCTGCCTGGGGGCTTCAGCGCCGGGCCGCCGGATCGGAGTCCGCCTGGCGCAGGAAGTTGGCGAGTAGTTGATGCCCCGCTTCCGTGAGCACGCTTTCAGGATGGAACTGCACCCCCTGCAGGTGGGGATAGTCGCGGTGGCGCAGGCCCATCACCATGCCGTCCTCGAGCCAGGCCGTCACCTCCAGGCAGGCGGGGAGGCTGTCGCGATCCGCCACGAGGCTGTGATAGCGGGTTGCGGTGAGCGGTTGAGGCAGGCCGGCGAACACCCCTTCACCGTTGTGCAGCACCGGGGAGGTCTTGCCATGCATCAGTTCCGGAGCGCGCACGACCTTGCCGCCATACACCTGGGCCAGGGCCTGGTGCCCGAGACAGACGCCGAGGGTGGGCACGGAGGGCGACAGCTCCCGCAGCACATCGAGGCAGACCCCCGACTGGTCGGGGTCGCCTGGCCCCGGAGACAGCAGGATCGCCGCCGGGTTCAGCTGGCGGATCTGGTCGAGGCTGAGCGCGTCATT
>WTHL01000283.1 GCA_011523155.1 Synechococcus sp. PL34863bin_39
AGGACATCGAGAAGGCGGCCAAGCTGTCCTATGCCCATGGCAGCAAGCCCTCCACCCTCAGCGATGAGGAGTGGGCCCTGGTCCTCAGCCATCGCAGCCGTTCCACCACAGCCCGTCCTCGACGGACCGTGAAGAAAAAAGTGGTGGCCACCAAGAAGTCTGCGGCCCGCCGCACGCGTACCCGCAGTTCCGCCGCGGGTGCAGAGGCGTCGACCGCCGTCAGCAGCAATGGCAAAGCGGCGGTCACCGCCGGCTGAGCTTCACCAGAGGCTGCACTGTCCCTGCTGGCGCAGCAGGTGATCCGCCAGCACCAGTGCCACCATCGCTTCCACCATCGGCACGGCCCGCGGCAGCACGCAGGGGTCGTGTCGACCCTTGCCGGCCAGGGTGGTGGCCTTGCCGTCGGAATCCACGGTCTGCTGTTCCTTGCGGATCGTGGCGGTGGGCTTGAACGCCACCCGGATCACGATCGGTTCGCCGTTGCTGATGCCGCCCTGGATGCCACCGGAGTTGTTGGTGGCCGTCTGCAGCCGTCCATCGTCGGTGGGCACAAAGGCATCGTTGTGTTCGCTGCCTTTGAGCAGGGTGCCGCTGAAGCCCGACCCGATCTCGAAGCCCTTGGTGGCGGGAAGGGACATCACCGCCTTGGCCAGGTCCGCCTCCAGCTTGTCGAAGACGGGCATGCCCAAACCCGCTGCGGGGTTGCGCACCACGCATTCGATCACACCGCCACAGGAGTCGCCGTCCCGTCCGATCGACTCGATCCGTTCCACCATCTGAGCAGCTGTGGAGGCGTCCGGGCAACGGACAATGTTGCTTTCGATCGCCTCCAGCGTCACCGCCTCGGGATCCACGGTTGCTTCGATGGTGTGGATGCGTTTGACCCAGGCCAGCACTTCCGTGCCTGCGGCCTTGGCCAGCAGCTGCTTGGCGATCGCACCGGCGGCCACGCGCCCGATCGTTTCCCGGGCTGAGGCCCGCCCGCCACCGCTGCGGGCCTGGATGCCGTACTTCGCCTGATAGGTGGCATCGGCGTGGGAAGGCCGGAAGGCCACGGCCATGTCCTTGTAGTCGCCGGGGCGCTGGTCCTTGTTGCGCACCAGCATCGCGATCGGCGTTCCCAGGGTCGTTTGACCATCGAGAAGCCCGCTGAGCACCTCCACCTGATCGGCTTCCTTGCGGGGTGTGGTGATGTGGCTCTGGCCCGGCCGTCGACGGTCCAGCTCCGCCTGGATCGCCTCAACATCCAGATCGAGGCGTGGAGGACACCCCTCCACGATCACGCCCACCCCACCACCGTGGGACTCACCGAAGGTGCTGATCCGAAACAGATCGCCGAAGCTGCTGCCCATGGAGTCTCCGCTCTCCCTGGAGGCTACGAAGCCGCCGATCGCAGCAGGGCGCGTTGCCGCATGTTCTGCAGACGTTGCCACAGCTGGGCGATCCCGAGAAAGATCCAGCTCATCACCACCAACCAGAACGGTTGGTCACGGCGGAACACGTCAAACAGCAGCACCACCCTCGGCTGGTCCGATCGGTTCACGGCCGAATGCATGAAGGTGTCGTCCCAGAGGAAGCCATCCCCCTCCTGCAGGTAGTAGGTCTCGCCATCGATCTGCAGTTCGCAGGAGCTGCGTCCATCCCCCAGATTCGTCACGTACAGAGGGAGGTGGAATCGCCAGACCCCTTTGAACGGTCCTTTGTGGGGCCGCAGCACTTTTCCCGGTGGGAACAGGCTCACCGCCGCGGAGACCACATCGCGATGGCGGCTGAGAAAGCTCCTCAGGCTCGGGATCAAGGCCTGATTGGCGGGGTAGTCATAGCCATAGCCCCGCAGCGGCAACATGCCCCACACCTTGCGATCGAATTCGTAAAGCGTGCGCTGCTGTTCCATGATTTCGTGGTTGGCCGGCAGGCGACCGGAGAGCGCCACCTCCAGGGTTTCCTGGCGGATCGCCTCAAAGTTGCTGTGCAGTTCGGCGCTGGCCGGGAAGTGATTCAGGGCTGGCACCACCGGAGGGTTGTGGAGAGAACGCTCGTAACACCAGCGGGCGATCTCACGCCAGAAGCGGTAGTTCCAGGGGGCCCAGCGCAGCAGTTTCTTCCGCACAGCCGTCGCTCAATCGGGCGAAAGCATCGCACGCAGAATTAGGCGAAGTGTTCCTCGGTGATGAAGGAACAGCCGGCGAAGCCAAAGGTTTGATAGCGGCAGAAGTGAAAGGCATCCGTGCTGCGCTGAAATTGCTCGAAGGCCGCCCGGTCGCCGGATTGATGGAAGCGGGAACAGGCGAAATAGTTGTCGAACACGATCAGCATGCCCTGCTTGAGCCGAGGGCGAAGCAGCTCCAGCACCTGCTCAACCTGGCTGTGGAGATAGCAATTCACATAGGCCAGGGCAATGTTGTCGGGCAGTTGATCGGTGGGGAGGGTCGTGAGCTCCGGGTAAGGGCAAACAACCGTGGTCATGGCTGACTCCGGCACGCCATGGCGTCGGCAACGGCGTTGAAACTCCGCCACGGACGTGAATTTGCGCCCTTCGCTCCAGCGGGGGTGCAGGTCGCGAAATCCCTGGGGTGCGGGGATTCCCTGAAAACTGTCGATGGCCCAGAGGTGCCGCTGCATCGGCA
>WTHL01000045.1 GCA_011523155.1 Synechococcus sp. PL34863bin_39
GGTCATCGAGTCGTTCCTCGAGGGACGGGATCGAGGTGGTGGGCCACCCCTCCGACAAACCGGAGGTTCATCGGGGCCCCGGGCACAGCTCCGCAAGGCGTTGCCGACCCGGGCGCCAGTGGTTTTCAGAAGCCGAAACCCCTGACTCTCACTGGAGCATTGGGCCCCAAAGAGGGGACCGCTGGCGGAAGCATAGATGCGGAAAGCAGCCCAAAGCCCCCCTGAGTTACAAAGGTTCAATCCCGTTGCGACCCAGTTGGGACGGGGACTCTGCCGTAGCCCCACTAACAACGCCGGGGAAATATTTTCAGTCAGTTAATAACAACAGAAGCAAACTTTTGCGACCCTAATGAACACAAACTCCCCGGAGACAAGACAGGGTTGATTGGGCACTCAGAATGCAGGTGAACTGCTGCAGCCTCCATGGGCCCGCTGGCGCGACGCCACGCTGTCGCCTTCCTTCTCAGCCTACTGATCGCGATGAGCGGGGTCATGCCCGCGTCCGCCCTCGGCTTCCCAGGGCGACTGCGGGATGGACGACAGCCGGCAACCACCACGGCGCGGGCCGGCAAGACCATGCCCATGGCCCCGTCGAGCGGGACTCTGCAGGAAGTGGCCGCACCCGGTGGCGTGCAGCAGCTGCGGCAGCGACTGGCCGGCCACCACCCACGACTGAGCCTGCAATCACCCGCGGATCATGACCTGATCACGGCCAAGGACTGGACGCTCTCCCTTGCCGTTGACGACTGGCCCCTGGTGAAGGATCCAGCGCTGGGGCTGGGGCCCCATGTGGTGCTCCAGATCGATGATCAGCCGCCACTGCGGTTCAGCGAGAGCTCAAGCGGGTCGCAAGCCCCCGGAGGCCGGGCCACGATCAAGGCAACCCTTCCGGCCCTGAGCCCTGGCAGTCACCGACTCACGGCCTATGCGGCCTATCCATGGGGTGAAGCGGTGAAAAGCCCTGGAGCCAGCCAGCAGTGGCGGCTGGACCAACTGCAGCCCCTGACGGGAACCCAGCCCGCCGAGGACGGCCCCTGGCTGGTGATGGTCAGTCCCTCCGAGCTGGGGGGCCATGACCCTCTGCTGCTCGACTGGCTGATCTGGAACGCACCGCTGCAGAACCTGCGCGATGGAGACGCTCGCTGGAGACTGCGCCTGAGCGTCAACGGCGACAGCGTTCTTCTCGACCGCCAGGACGCGCTGTGGCTGCATCTGAACAAGGGCGGAAGCCTCAACCGGAACCAGGGCGGCAGGGTGCAGATGGAATTGCTGGATGGCCTCGGCGATCCGATCACGCCTGTGTTCAACAACCAGCTGCGCGCCATCCCCGCACGCGCAGGCTCGCGACCTGCCTGGATGCAGGAGCGCATGGCGGAGCAGGACATCGCCCGGCTGCTTGGGGAAGCCGCAACGGAAACGACCGCCGTGACACCCGCGACGGCAACCAACATGCCTGCCACCGACACCAGCGGCGGCGCGCGCAAGGGCGCGGCGCCAGCGCCCGAACCCACCGCGTCAGCGGCTGAAGCGCCCTCCCTGAGCGAGGCGATCCCCTCCGCATCGTCGGAAGATGCTGGCGCAGAGATCCCAGCCGCCAGACCCGTTCCTGCAACGCCGCAGGAAACGGAACCGACCTCCGAGGCTGAGCCGGATGCGCCTTCGACCAGCGCGAACACGCGCAGCGAGAGCAATGGCGCGGTGAGCACTGGTGCCGTGACCCATGACGACGGTTCGGATGAAGACGCAGCCGACAAGGACGCTGTCGATGACAACATCCCCTCTGTCAAGGAAGCAGGCCGGCCCGCAATCACGCCCAGTCCCATGGAGGAGCCCCTGCGGCCCACCACCAGCCTGGGAGGATCAGCCCGGGAGCTGTTGAACCCTGACGGCTCACCTCGCTGACCGACGCGACAACACCCTGACCTCCCTGACGTTGCCTTCCGTGCCTCCCTGCTTCGCCCTGGGACTCTCCGCCAGCGCTCTGCCCCTGCTGCAGCGCCTCCACCAGAGCGGCCAGGCGCAGACGATCGGCCTGACTTTGGGGGCAGCCGCCTCGGTGGCGACCCTCCCCGACAGCCTGAAGCAGGGAGCAGCCACAGATCTGCTGCGGGCGCACTGGCAGGGGACGGTGCTGGTGGTGGGCGCCATTGGCGCCGTGACCCGCCTGATCGCGCCACTGATCCAAGGCAAAGCCCAGGATCCAGCCGTGCTGGTGCTCGATGCCGAGGCGCAGCTGGTGGTTCCCGTGCTGGGCGGGCATCAGGCTGGGGCTGAAGCCAGGGCCCAGGAACTTGCCGCCGCCCTCGGCGCCCGGGCCGTTCTCACCGGAGACTGCGCCAGCCAGGGGCGGCTGGCCCTCGATGCCTTCGGCCGGAACTGGGGCTGGCAGGCCAGCGGATCCACTGACGCCTGGAAGGCCCTGATGGTTCAGCAGGCCCAGGGTGAGCCCCTTGCACTGCTGCAGAGCTGCGGCAGCGCGCTCTGGACCTCCTGCCGCGGGATGCCCGAGATTGCCGATGCCGCCAGTGGTGGACCGAGCCTGAACATCACCGCGGAACGGTGCTCGGGGATAACCGATGCCACCTGTCGCTGGCACCCGCCGGTGCTCTGGATCGGCGTGGGC
>WTHL01000046.1 GCA_011523155.1 Synechococcus sp. PL34863bin_39
ACGCTGCAGTGCCCTTGGCAGGCCTGGCCCGCCCCCATGGGCGGGCAGATGCAGCCTGCCGCCACGAGGACGCTGCAGCATCGGCAACAGAGGCGTCCGCAAAGCGTCATCGGAGGGGCTCTCCATCATTGAGCAGGGCTCACCCGACAGCAGAAGGCTGCCTAGATTCTTGGCGAAATTTCCCACAGGGCATGGCAAGCAGCGCAGGGAACGTCATCAGCACACAAGAACCTCTGCGTTATCAACCGGGCCGTGATGCCCGCTGGCTGCTTCTCAGACCTTGGATCTATCTCCCCAGAGCTCTCCAGATCGGCTGGGCTCTGCTCGGCATGGTGCTGAGCCTGCTGATCCGCGGCGGCAGCAACGATCCCGACGTTCAGCGTCAGCTGGCTCGCACACTCCTGAAAACCCTGACGAACCTCGGGCCTTGCTTCATCAAAGTTGGGCAAGCCCTCTCAACACGTCCGGATCTGATCCGGCGTGACTGGCTGGACGAACTGACGCGACTGCAAGACGATCTTCCCGCCTTCGACCACGCCATCGCCCTGCGCACCATCCAGGACGACCTCGGAGCGCCGGTGGAGCAGTTGTTCGAGGATTTTCCCGAGCGCCCAATCGCCGCAGCGAGTCTTGGCCAGGTCTACAAGGCCCGCCTCCATGGTCAGACGTTCGTGGCGGTCAAGGTTCAACGCCCGAACCTCACCTTCATCCTGCGAAGGGACATGGTGCTGATCCGCAGCCTTGGCGTTCTTGTCGCTCCCCTTCTTCCTCTCAATCTTGGCTTCGGGCTTGGCGAGATCATCGATGAATTCGGCAGGAGCCTGTTCGAGGAAATCGACTACGTCAGGGAAGCGGACAACGCCGATCGCTTTTCAACCCTGTTTGCAGACAATCCTGCGGTCACCATTCCACGCGTCGAGCGGTTGCTCACCTCCCGCAGGGTGCTGACGACAAGCTGGATTGAGGGCACCAAACTCAGGGACCGACAGGAACTGACAGCCCAGAGCCTCGATCCCAGCGCCTTGATCCGCACGGGTGTCATCAGCGGCCTGCAACAGCTGCTCGAATTCGGCTACTTCCACGCCGATCCCCACCCAGGCAACCTGTTCGCGCTCGCTGGCCGCACCGGAGCACTCGGGCATGTGGCCTACGTGGATTTCGGCATGATGGATTCCATCAGTGATTCGGATCGCCTGACTCTGACCGGTGCTGTGGTTCACCTGATCAACAGGGATTTCGAAGCTCTGGCGAAGGATTTTCAGTCCCTGGGATTTCTTGCTCCCAATGCAGATCTCAAGCCAATCGTGCCCGCCCTGGAGGAAGTCCTCGGCGGCAGCCTTGGCGATGAAGTGGGGTCGTTCAACTTCAAGGCGATCACGGATCGCTTCTCTGAGTTGATGTACGACTACCCCTTCCGCGTTCCAGCCCGTTTCGCCCTGATCATCCGTGCCGTCGTCAGCCAGGAGGGGCTGGCCCTGAGACTTGACCCGGAATTCAGAATCATCGCGGTGGCCTATCCCTATGTGGCCAGACGTCTGCTGGCAGGAGACACCAGGGAGATGCGGGAGAAGCTTCTCGAAGTGATCTTCGACAACCAGGGACAGCTCAGAACCGAACGACTGGAAAGCCTTCTCAAGGTTGTCGGTGACAGCGGCACCACCCCTGGCCTTGAACTCGTGCCGGTGGCCGGTGCAGGCTTGAAACTTCTCCTCAGCAGGGATGGAAGTGACCTGCGACGCAGGCTCCTGATGACACTCATCAAGGATGATCGCCTCAGCACAACTGACCTGCGTGCGCTCGGTGCGATGCTCGGACGCACCTTCTCACCGGGACGTCTGGCTGGAACCATGCTCCAACGCCTCAATCCCCTGGCTGCTGCTTGAGTCCTTTAAGGTCATAGGCCCCATCTTCAAATCGTGTTGCTTACTCCTGTTGTGGCACTCGCACCGGGCATTGCGCCTGCTGACCTGCAGGAGGCAGAGCTGGAGACCCTCACCGGCCTGTTCGGAGATCTGGGAGCTGACGACATCTTTCTTGAGTACGCGCCACTCAGCCAACCTCCCTATCTCCTGGCGGGTCTAGGGCTCGCCATTGGAATCGTCTGCGGTCTCACCTTTGCCCAACTCGTGCAGGATCGCCTCCAGGGTTGGAAAGACGACCGTCTTCCACTCCTTCCCCTGGGCCGAGTCGAGACCACGGCCAGCTACACGGGCATCGTCATCGGTGTCACCCTGTTCATCGGTGGATCGCTCCAGGTGTTCGGATTCGCGTCAGGGGCAGCATTCCTTGTCGCCCTGCTCCTGTCCCTTTTAACGGCAGGGGCTCTCTGGGTTCAGCTGGAGCGACTGATGACCCAGGTGGAATCCGGGAAGTTCAAGGCCGTGGACTTCGACAATTTCGACGAATTCTTCTGAGGTTGACGCTCAGATCGCAACGTAGGCCTCAAGCTGACTGTCACCGTTCCGCAGCATCGCGAGGCCTTCCCGCTCGAGGCGACGGGTTCGGTCACGACTCATCTTCAAAGACTTGGCGATTCCGGTGAGGCTCATCGGGTCCTCGCCGTCCATCCCGTACCGCATCCGCAGCACAC
>WTHL01000238.1 GCA_011523155.1 Synechococcus sp. PL34863bin_39
TCGAAGCAGAGGGTTGGAGGTTGCTCACTCGCCTGGGTGCACAGCCACCCAGGCGAGTGGTCACGATCGGAGGAGGCGCCCGCAATCCGCAGTGGCGGCGCTTACGAGAACGGGTGCTTGGCCGACCCGTCGTGAGTTGCCAGGCACCACCTGCCGCAGGCGTTGCACGACTGGCAGCGCAGCATCTTCAGAGCTGACCGACAACGCACATCCCGGGCGAGAATCAACAGAGATACGAACTTGATCTGCAGTGCCCAGCAAATTGCGCGATGCTCTAGCCATCGGCCTGTTCATTGTCCTGGCCGGTTACGTGTCACTGAGCGGCGTCCGGCTGGGCATCCTGCTCTGGCAACGCTTTGTCTGACCACCGCACACGCTCCATCCGTTCGCTATCCCATGGCTGCTGATCCCCTCACTCCCGCCGTCAGCGATCGCATCTGCCGGCACATGAACGATGACCACAGTGAAGCGGTGCTTCGCTATGCCAAGCACTTCGGCGGTGTCGACAAACCACAGGCTGCGTCCATGACAGCCGTGACGGCAAACGGCATGGAACTGCTGGTTGACGGTCAGACTGTCGCGATCCCCTTCGATCACACGCTCACCGACAGCGAAGACGCCCATCGAACACTGGTTGCAATGCTGCGATCCATGCCCAGCGACGACTGACACCGGCACGCCATCACGCAAGCCGAAACGCTCTGGGGAACACTTGCTCAGTCCGTCGGTCGCGCATGTGGCAGGTCATCAGCAGGGATCTCCGCAGTCTTCTGACAGTGGCCCGATGCACGCTGTGCAAGGCAGCGCTCCGGGATGAAGACTCGGAACCCGCCCTCTGCCCCAATTGCAGCCAATCACTGCCGGTTGACACCACGCCTCTGCGGGGCTGCAGTCCAATCCCCTGGATGGCAGCCGGGCTGTACGAAGGCCGGCTGCGTCACCTCATTCTTGCGATGCGCCAATCTCCAGACAGGGGGCTACTCAACGCCCTGAGCCGGACTCTGCGAGACGAACTGCCCAGGAACGCCGTGCTGGTTCCAGTGCCCAGCTGGAAGCGGGGATCCCGCGCCAATGCACTGCCGGCACAGTTCATGCAGGCACTCTGCCGTGACTCCTGCACAGAACTTCTCCACAGACGACCTGGCGTTGGCCAGCACCATCTGTCGCAGCGGCAGCGCTGGCGCAATATGAACGGCGCATTCGCCGTTGACCGCACGGCAACAGTCCGGTGTGACTGGACAGACCGAAGGGTGTGGATCGTGGATGACGTGCTCACCACAGGAGCCACCCTCAAGGCCGTGGCCAAGGCACTCAGAGACGCGGGAGTCCCCGTTGGCGGGGGCGTCTGCCTGGGACGGACCCCACCCCAGGCTGATCACCACCCAAACGGGCAAACCAGATCGCACGGTGATCTACAATCACGCAGTCACTTCGGTGACGGGCCGGGATAGCTCAGTTGGTAGAGCAGGCGACTGAAAATCGCCGTGTCCCCAGTTCAAATCTGGGTCCTGGCATTCAGAAGTTGAAGATCGATGGACAGAGTTTTCAACAACGCTGACAGTTTCGCAATGGCATTTGATGATGCCTGGAAACAAAGCCTGCGCGCTGACATGTCTCGGTCTCTATCGATTGAGGAACGAACCAAGATGATTCTGGAAACCAGGATTCAGGAACATCCGTTTCTCCTCAACAACCCTGACCAAGCCAGACAGGTTGCAGACTTCCGAATCCGACTTCTTGGATTGGATTAGGCCGACTAACTCAAGCTGAGAGGAGATCGATCTGAGGATCATCAACGTAAACAGTCTCCAGGTCACTGGACGGAGTGCTGGCGTCTTGCTCGCAATCAGCAGTCTCGCAATTCGCCGCGTCGACTCCTTCGTCCATCTCCATCACAGCAACCCCATCGAGTGAAGCCGTCTCCGCAACACTGGAATCTCTTAAATCAGTCGCCTGCTCGACAACAGCGACCTCAGCCTCAACACCAAGCAGTCCTTTGAGATCAACTAGCCGCCCGCCGACGGCGTCCAGTAAACAGGCGAGTTCCTGACTTTCCACGGCGACCGATACAGCCTCCACCGAGGATCCGAGCTGATCGACACGCGCCTCAAGATCGAGAAGCTTCAGCGCAAGGCCCTCACACACATGGGTGATGTCCTGCATCTGGCGACAAAGCTGTCGCAACAGGCGCTCATCAAGACCGCGTGCATCCACGTCCATGGTGATCGCCCGAAAAGCAAGCGAATCGTATCGATTCCGGGAGAACTGTCCAGCTGTTCTGCTGAGGCTGCCAGCATGGCCAAAGAGGTCAGCGCCTGACTGAACGAAAGCCAGACATTCACCCCACCTTCAGGAATGAACGCGCCCTTAACGCGCCTGACTCAACAACTCAGCGCCAGTTTCGACAACCAACGTCAGGCCTTCGACAATCCACCTCTGTATGGCCACATTCTGGTGCGCTTCCGGCCACTGCCCCAGCTCAAGCCAGGATCCCTGCTGCTGGAACAGGCCTATGCCATCGCACCCAGAGAGCCCTACAGGATCAGGGTCTTAAGACCAGAAGGCCGCGCAGACGGATCGCT